>CAYTRU010000053.1:0-2384 GCA_964440265.1 uncultured Candidatus Saccharibacteria bacterium
CTGGTTCCGCGATCGGGGGTTCGAATCCCTCATCCCCAGCCAAGCTCAGCGTATTGAGTTAAGACCTTAATGCCTGCCTATTGATTAGTAGTAGAAGTGAGAGGATAATTTGTCTTATGGAAATTAGTGTAACTGACGATGAAAAATTCAATTGGACTTTTCTTGAGATGTTAATCCCTGATCTTAGTATGGAATATGATGCAATAATAGGTTCTTTTAGGGTTGTGACTCAAAATGTTGAGGTTTTGCGTGAATTATTAATTAAGTCGCCTGTTAATGATAAATTTTCCCAAGATTTACTGCTAATAATTTAAGTGCTTACTAAGAATATGAGAACGAGCAAAAAAACACTTGAGACCTACAAAGCAGAGGCCGTCGAGTATCGGATGTATTTTGGTAAAGCCCATGAGCATGAGGTTGATTGGTTGAGAAAATACATTGTGAAGAATCCTGATTATCTCCCTGTGGATATTATATCTAAGGAAGAGTTTGACGATACAATAATTAGGCCTAGATTAAGATCTATGGATAAGTATGTAGAGTGGGCAACTTCAGGAAAAGTACACGATGGTATCCCGAAGGAGCTTCAGGTACTAATCGAAAAATCATTTTCTCTACTTTAAGGTTCTAGACCATGATACCCAGCCAGATGCGACAGCAGAATTTAAGACCTAGGTCCCTAATTCTGCTTTGGCGCTAGTGCATATTTAAACATAAGTAGGGACATAAATTAGGTGCAGATGATCTTACCGGGTTTAATACTTGCAATCGCAACAGCTTTTATAACAAGCATACTTACGTATTATTTTACGAGTAAGTCCCGAAAAGATGAAGCAATAATAAGGTTCAGGGAAGAAAAATACTCCAAACTTTTGAATCTATTAGAGGGATTTGTAGGTGAAACCGCTTCTGCCGAGACTAAGAGGGCATTTTTCAAGGAACAGCACGAATCATGGCTCTACACCTCTGATGAAGTAACAAAAACCATTAATCACATGCTTGAGCTTGTTAAAGATTCCGCCGATGTAATTCATGCCGAAGAAGATCCGATAGGTAATATCGTCCTGGCGATGCGGAAAGACCTACTGGGTAAAACTAATTTAAGCGCTGACGATTTCCAATATATTGACGTAATAGATTCCTCTGTAAGCAAAAAACATAACAGATGATGTGCTAATGACATTATCTATGACTAAGTACAAACGTCCTTACATTGAGCAGTGGAACCGCATAGTAAGGCTACGAAGAGAACTAAATAAGTACTCGATAGCTAGTGGTAACAATTTTGAAGATGCCGTCGACGCATTTACAAGTTTCATCATTCAGTGTTACCACCTACGGGATTGGTTAATCAAATCCGACTACAACGGGAAAGCAGTCTATAAATTAATACTAGATGATGCTTATCTATCTCTTTGCAAAGACCTGGCTAATACTCAAAAACATCAGAAAATTGATAAGTATATTCCAAAAAATAGTTTCGTTGAGAATGATTTTGGAATATCAACACCGGTATCAAGAAGCTACGATCCAATAAAAAAACAAGAATTTTTTGGAGTGCGAGTCTGGGAATTTGGAATGCCAGTCAATATTTTAGAAGTTGCTGACGGTTGTCTCAAATCTTGGCATAAAGTCATTGAAAGTGACCCAAAAATCGTACCGGACCCATGAGTTCAGCCAATTTGCATATAGCCACTAACTATGCTATGGTTAAATTTATGAACCACTTTCCTGCCCAAGGGGAAGTATTACCAGATTTTGAGAGTGTTACGCCTAGTTTTCCAGGAGCGCACGTAACACTTTCTACCTTCGATATAAGTGCACCCAACTATTCTATGGCTTTCGTACTGCCAACAGTAGGTGTTTTAAATGCCTCTGTTGACACAATTACCTCACCAAATACGCTAAAGATCGAAGAAGTAGTCGTAAGAGGACAAATGCGTGGTGAAGGTTTTGGAACAATGCTATTAGAATGGGCATTACAAGATGCACGAAGTAGAGGCTTATTAATTGCAGAGCTACATATTATCAATTCATTAGTTATCGGTTCGATACAAGGACTTTTGGATGAACGTCAAATTACTGACGCTTCATATCTCAGAAAAAAGAATAACACTAACATTTTTAAATTACCGCTTACAGATGTTTTTATTTCACCTGATAGAATTACAGCAGCTGAAGCTAGACAGTATATTAGAGAGGCTGCTACTGATGATAAACCAATAGTAAGGGCAGCTATCCATTTATGACTCAGCCATTTCAATTCGCATCTGTTATAAATTTTAGAGTAAGAGTAAGTGCAACGTGAGAACTTTAGATTACTGCGAAATCTTTTTAGCATATAAGCTATCATTAGTAGATGAAAGTAGTTCAATTAAATACAT
>CAYTRU010000053.1:2484-7609 GCA_964440265.1 uncultured Candidatus Saccharibacteria bacterium
TCTTTTTAGCATATAAGCTATCATTAGTAGATGAAAGTAGTTCAATTAAATACATGGTTGGGGCACCTATTAGATCCTACTCTATCATTCATAGATAGCGAAGCACCGGATATTCTCTGTGCGCAGGAAGTACTGAGTACGCAAAATGGCACAGGTTTGTTTGGCTCTTACCAAACCCATGAAAGGTTAAGTGAGCGTTTTCCTTACTCTTTCTTTGCGCCCACATTTTCTTTTAAATCATTAGGTGAGTTATGCCAATATGGCAATGCCATTTATTCAAAACACGCTCTTAGTGATGAGAAAGTAAAGTTTACTGTAGGGGCTTATCAGGAAAACATAACGCTTGCCGACCTTAAGGAGTATGGTGAGATACGTAATGTTCAGATGTGTAGAGTAAGTCCCGATGGAAAAAGACCTTTTTATATAGCCAACCATCACGGTTATCATATTTCTGACTCTACTGGAGATGGAGATAGCAATTCTGAAGCCTCAATGCAGAACGTGGCAGCAGAATTAAAAAATATTGAAGGGTCACTCATTTTCTGTGGCGACCTAAACGCGAATTCCGCCAGCAAGACTATACATATGCTAGATACTCTAGGATTACAAAATCTCACCACTGAGTACAGCCTCACTAATACATTAAGCGAAGTTCACCGCTTTAATCATGATCTAGTAGTTGATTACGTTTTTCTTAGCAAGGACTTTAAGCCAATAGCTTTTAAAGCATCGGATGAAATAGTTTCAGATCACAAACCCCTCATAGTAGAGATTGATTTTTAGACAAATAAATAGTCCTAACTTGGTATAAAATGCTCAACCAATTTTTTCGTATCTGTAAATGTTAATAGACCAAGTGAGACATTAGAACTTTTGATTAAGATTAGACTATGAATTGGCAGGAAGTTGATAGCGAAATACAGGCACTCGCGTCAAAATACGGCAATAGGCCTGCAAGACTCATTATCTCCCAGGATGATAGTAATAACGATCTGCCGCTTCTCTGTCTCGACCTGCGAGAAGTTTAAGCGTTGATCTCAGATCCTTTAGCATATGCCAGTCGCCGAATTCGTCAAACTTGCGACTTGAGGTTGTGATGTAAGCCCGCTTAATCGTTATGAGTCTTTTATCATTATTTCGACCGTATGCTTTTAAGCGCTGGGTAAAGTCAAGATCTTGAACAGAAATAAGTGACTCGTCGAATCCGCCGATTGCATCAAAGTCTTTTTTCTTGACCCAGAAGAGACCCGCAGAAATTCGATGATATTTAACCAAAATAATAGGGACAACAATAAAAGCGGTTACGACGATTCCCAATGACATGCGCTCAAGTTTTATGGTAGCACCTCCTCCAATCCACCTGCCGGTCTCAAGTAGTTGCATAACTTCTGACAGCATGTTTGGCGACATACGACTATCGGCATCTATCGTGACTATAATTTTGCCCCGCGCCTGTCTAACGGCGGCATTTGTTATCTTGGCAATGTTCTTTGCATCTTCCTTAACAATTACAGCCCCATGGGAACGTGCAATATCCTCGGTGCGATCGGTACAACGGTTTATGCAAACGACCATCTCTAGTGTAGCTGGTCTTATCTGCTCTGCGGCTTTTTTGATGGACTCCAAGCATGCGCCGATAAACTTTTCTTCATTATGGGCCGGTACGCAGACAGAGATAAGGAGAGTATCGCGTGAAAGAGAATTAAGCATAACAATAGTATTGTATAATATTTCCCCTTATTCTGAATCTGTTAATTTGATTAGGCTAGGTGGGACGTTAGAACCTATAGTAAAACTATGTACGCTTCAGGAATACAAAGTAGAAAACTGCGAACACGAACACAATTGCAATATTAGCTATTAAACGTTCCTGCAACCGATGTCTGAAGAACAGGAAATCCACTGCGACTACGACAGCAATCATCAAAACAACATATAATACTGGAATCACAGTACTTCTCATCGAGGCCCGCTATTACTTCTGTTGTGGCGTGATTGTACGGGGTGAAATATGACATAAAGATTAAAGTCGTAGCCCCAACCCCACCACCTTGGGTTTATCAAGGGAGCGTTCGGGTTCCATATTCTGGATTTGAATCGCGCCTTGGTTGGCCGTCGCCAGTCGTATGGGATGCCAACAAATTTGCCTACTTTTTCAGGTTTATTCTTAAGCATAGCTTAATTATAAGGCAGTGGTCTGGTAACTGCTAGCGATCAAGAGGATTCTAATATTGTCAATGATACTCAGCCATGCGAACACATCTCTTTTTGAATTCTTCACGACTATCTATAAACTACAGTACTTATTGCAACTTTCATGTTGACAGTCCGTCACATAACAATAATAATCATAACCAAGATTAATCTAGCGGAGGACTGCTCATGCGACGTGTTAGTACACTACTCGGAAGTTTATTACTACTAGCTGGAAATATCTTGGCGATGCCTTTACTAGCTTATGCCGCCGGGGGAGCTACTTGCGAGCCCGATGGTTTGCCTGTCGCGAGCTTTATGGTAGATGATTGGACCGTCATGGCTCCCCACACCTCCCATCTTGATGCCACTGACAGCGCGGGCTGTGGTGATAACATTGCCTCTTACGCCTGGGACCTAAGCGACGGCACTACTAGCAATGAACCAACTATTGATCATGCATTTGGTGTTGGTACGTGGAGCGTTAAGCTCACGGTAACTGATCAGGCCGGCAATGTCGGGACAACCACAGGTACTATTCAGGTTCGTGATAATAACGCAGCGCCGGTCGCTGGTGACGATGCTTTTAGCTTCGTCAACTATGGCTACGAAGTGAGCGGCGACGTCCGTACCAACGACAGCGACGCTGAAAACGATAGTCTCAGCTATAAATTGGTTTCTGCCCCAACGCATGGCGCCATGAGTTTTTATTATGGCTTTTTCTACTACGCACCCGAAAGTGGTTACTATGGTCAAGATAGCTTTACCTATCAGGCCACCGATAGTTTTGGTGCCGTTAGCAATCTTGCCACCGTCAATCTTACGTTGAGTGATCCAGACCCCAACGATCCGCCTGTAGCCCGTGACGATACTGCTACAACCAACGAAGATACAGCACTTACCGTGCGAGTACTCAGCAATGATTCAGACGCCGATGGTGACACTTTAAGTGTGGCACTCGGTGACACCGCTCAAGGTACTGGCGCATTTACGCGTAATGTCGATCAGTCAGTGACCTATACGCCAACCCCAAACTTTAATGGCCAAACCTGGTTCGACTACACTGTCAGTGACGGTCAGGGTGGCCAGGCCACGGCTCGAGCACATATTACTGTCAACCCTGTGAATGACGCTCCCGTGGCCGCAAACGACTTGGCAGTTACCTCCGAGGATCAAGCCGCAACATTTAATGTTCTTGGTAACGATACAGACGTAGACAATACGCTCACCAACACCACCATAGTCATTGGTCCAGCTCACGGCACTGTCGCAGCGCTGGGGAATGGTTCATACACCTACACGCCTGCCGCCAACTACAACGGCCCCGACAGCTTTAGCTACCGGGTGACAGACAGTGGTGGATTGTCCTCTGTAGCAACCGTAAATATCACCGTTCAAGCAGTTAATGATGCACCGGTGACGCAATTTAGCTACTCGGTTAGTAAACCACGAACTGTGTATTTCACCAGCTCCTCAAGTGATGTAGATGGTGATGCCCTAACGTACAGCTGGGACTTTGGGGATGGCAGCACAGGCACCAGCCAGAACCCAACGCATTCATATGCCAAAAAAGGGTCGTACACCACCACATTGACTGTTACAGATATACACGGAGCCGTAGCCACTGCAACACGCAGCCTTACGCTCTAGTTCTAATTGATATTACTCAGCCAAAAACTCATAGTCGCAAAGTTATAGTTATTGAGACATATAAGATGTAGTGTGTTTTGTGACTTTTCGGCGCCACCAGTACAAGATGCTGCCGGCCGCAAGCAGCTTGGCAACGATATCTTTAGGTCAAGAAACACAGATGCGAATCAACAGACGAACTCGCGCTACTACTCCGCAACCGCATATATCACCAATCGCTGGTCAAAGGTTTTTTCACTGGGCACATACTTGCCGGTGCAGGTAATGAGGTTTAGGCCTGGTTTGGCCGAATTCACCGACACCAACGCCTTGGCCATATTCACTTGGTCTTTCGGGAAAGCTTCTTTGGATGCCACCCGATAGTTAATGATTTTGCCATCTCCTCGTTCAATACTCATTTGGTCGCCCGCTTCCAGGGTTTTGAGGCCGTAGAATACGCCTTTGTTGGTAGGTCCGCTGACATGACCGTCTAGTAGGGTGGCTCCAACGCTTTCCCCAGGTTTAGCGCTGCTGCTGTACCAGCCGACGTCATATATATTAGTGGGTGCTTGCAAATTATTGTTATTGTCGACATCAAGAGCCTTAACTCGAGACTTGATACCTAGCTTGGGGACGATCAGCAGCCGGGGGCTGTCAGGGGCTACGGCATACTGGGCGATTGATGAAGCAGCGGGGGCAGTCTCTGAGGGTTTGTCTTGGGTACCCTCACTCGACGAGCCAGTTGATCGGGCCGAAACCGTCGAACCGCCCGACTGAGTCTCGATAGCTTTATTGGTCAAGAAGCCTTGAATGATGACAGTCATTCCAGCAATAAATAATATCATGGCCATGCTTGTTATGAGCCAGTGGCTGGAGTTGATTTTGCCAAAACTAAAATGACGACGCCTAGATTTTACAGCTGTTAGTGTCGACTGTTCTGGTACCAAGTGCGCTATTGTGGGTCGCGCAAGCGAGCTTGGCACCTTGTGGTTGCTGTCAGTAATAGGAGCAAGTTTCTTGGGCAGAGTTTTGGGCAGTAGTTTTACCATGTCAGTAGTATGCCGTGACGACTGAACAGGCTTTAAATGCAACGACAGGGAACTCGATTGTTCACTAGGCCGATACGGCTTAATACCATCAACAAATTTTTGCATACTAGGCTCCGTGCCTCTGCTTGGCTACAACCACTAATGCCCCAGCTGTCAGCATCGTAACTACCAGAACGAGCAATGGGTTTATCCGTAGAGTCTGACTCCCGGTATTCGGCACTCCCGGCACACTCTGGGCGGTCAAAGTCACATCA
>CAYTRU010000054.1:0-7603 GCA_964440265.1 uncultured Candidatus Saccharibacteria bacterium
TCTCTACGTATGATCTGCGGCACCAAGGTGCGGTCGCCTGGACCATACATGGCATGCGGCCGCAGTATGGCGACCGCATCGAAACCAGTAACCTGTTGCAGTAATTTTTCGGCGGCAACTTTGGTTTCGGCGTAATGGTTTCGATATCGTCGTGCGTAAGGGGCTGTTTCAGAGACGTTTACTTTATCTATGAACGGATCATAGACGCTGGCACTACTGATATAGATGAATGTTTTGGCTCCCATTCGCTCTGCAAGCTCAACAGCGTGCTGGGTACCGACCACATTGGCTTGATACATCGCTTGTTTAGGGCCCCAGAAATCAACGAAACCGGCAGCGTGGATAAACACATCAGCTGTCTTAGCGGCAATAATGGCTGGGGGTATCGTAATATCCCACGGGTAGTATATTGCAAAATCTAAAAGCTGCGGAGGCGGTGTCTCAGCCCGACCGAAAGCTTCGATATGGTAACCGTCACCTGCCAGGGAGCGTACGAGGTGAGAGCCGACGAAACCGGTGGCTCCGGTAATGGCTATGACTAATGGTTTTTTACTTGATGCCATCTTGCTTCAGTAACTGTTTGAGGGCTGTTTTATCAATTTTGTGCTGGCGGCCAGCCCGTGGCAATTGCCTGATGATAATTCTGTCGGGTAAAGCAGGGGTATCGATAGAGTAGGCTCCAGCACGCAAGTTTTTTTCTATCAATGTGCTGGTGAGGGGGCGCGAGCCGTCTGCTTCGACTGCCAGGATAACTACTTCGTCCGCTCGGTCTTCATCGTACATGCCTACCATAGCACAGGCTTGCACGCCAGGTATGGTTTCGATAGTCGGTTCGTAAAGTGCAGGATAAATATTGTAGTTACCCCGGAGGATCATATCCTTTTTGCGGCCGATCATCACCAGCTGTTTTCCGTCGAGCCGCACCAGATCGCCCGTGTAAATTTTGCTCAAAGTTTGCTCGTCTCCTAGATAACTTCTACACATGTGAGGGCCTGTGACAATCAGTTCGCCGTCGGTGGCAATCGAAGTTTTGGTACCTATGACAGGCACGCCTAGTAGATCGCCCTTGACTGAGTTCACGGCTTTCAAGCGGCCGTCAACTGTGGCGATTGGCAGGATCTCAGTCATTCCGTAGATGCAGGCAACTCCAGTCGCTGTCGGCAAGATGGACTCAAGCTTCTTCAGAAAACTGCGGTAAACTGGCGCTGACCCCAGATATATATTGGCTATGAGCGCCGGTAATTGCAGCTGATGTTCCTGGCAGTAAGCGATAATTGGCAAGAGCTCCCCGGGAGGCCCGAATAAAATGCTAACACTATATTTGCGCAAACGCTTAAGTACCTGTGCTGGCGTAGGCTTCCCAGTTTCGATTACCACGCTAGCGCCAAGCCCCACGCCTATCAGGAGGAAATATGGTAGATTGGTATAAAATACAGACCCGTGCTCTGGCTTAATGAGGTCATGTAGCAGAGATAGTGTGGCCGTCAATGAGCCGACCGTATGGATCACCCCTTTTGGTTTGTCAGTCGTGCCAGACGTAAAAACAATAATGGCTTCTTGATCAGGATCTTGCCTTTCAAAAGTTGCTGGCGTCGATCGTAAAAGGCTTTTAAAACTTGGATACTTGAGGTTGAGCACAGGATGGTTACCACGGTGGAAAACCTTCATTCCCTTGAGATTTGATATATCAGGTATAGCCAGTCGGTAGCGAGCTAGGGCCATGAGTGGTGGCACTGCACTGAGCAAAATAACAGGGTCATCTACTAAAGCCCATTGCGGTTGGGCGGCTTTGACCCGTTCTTCGAAGACTGCTTTGCCCATGCCAGGATCGGCAACGACGCTGACGCCGCCGGCATACATCACACCAAGTACCCAGGTGACTGCATCAACGCCTGGTGTCGAAAGGAGTAATGCACGGTCACCGGTCTGAAAACCCTTCTTTCGAAGGTTGCCACCTACGTGGCGCGCTGACGTTACAAGTCTGGCATAAGTAATACAGCGGCCATTCGTTTGCTGGATGGCAATCCTGTCAGGAAAAAACTGTGCCGTCTGTTCGATAAGTTCGAGTACAGTCGACTGGTGTGTTTCGTGGCCAAAGTCAGTTTTGCTCATATTTGAGTTTCAGGGTACGATAACCTGGAAAGCTGCTGCCATGGCCGTAGCTTCGTTTGTGAATGACTGGCTTGCCCTTGATCTCAATCAAACTGCCAATTATGGTACGCAGTTCTTTTTTCGCTAACTCTGAGCCAAGACAGAAATGAGGTCCTGCCCCAAACCAAAATCCGCGCAGTTTCGGGTCTTGCTCTCGATGTATGTCAAACTTGAAAGGCTTTGGAAAATAGCGAGGATTTTTCAAAATGTTAACCAAAACTACCAATAGTCGGCGATCTTTCTTAAATGTACAGCCATCGATTGTGTAATCTTGTGTGACACTATGGAGAATCATTGGTGACGGTGCGGTTAAGCGAAGCCCTTCATCGATAGCCTGATCAAGTAAGTCGGGATTGGCTGCCAAGTAGTCCCATTGCCCATCATCAATTAGCATAGCAATGATTCTGGGAAGCGACGATGAGACAGTTTCGGTACCGGCTACCATCAGAACAGTCAACAGACTCTTGGCATGCTCAAAACTAAAACCTCTAGCCTTTAGCTGGGCCATAACGGTCATCTCATTCAGGTGTGGTTGGTCATAGTAGGGTCTAATCAGATCAGTAAACTCCTGATAATAAGCCCGTGCGGCTGCCCATTGTGTCTCTGATAGCTTATGAGTAGCTATATTGATGTAGCTCGTTAGTCTATCACTTAATTCAGATACTTTTACAAGCATAGCCTGGTAGTTTTTGTCATCAGCCGTAATACCGAGCATTTGGCCAGTCATACGCACTGTGCAGCGTTTAATAAACGCGGCGATATCGACTTCCCCACCTGCTTCGAGCTGCTGTCGGATATCGGCTACCTCGGCGTTCAGTGCTGCACTGACCATGGGCTCGATAAACTCTGGCTGGAAAATAGCCAGCAACTTAAACTTAAATTCATGATGTCCGTCACCCTGCATATTGAATAGTGCTTGAGCATCCTTGCCCATGAGCTCGGAGACTAGTTCGCCAATGCTGCCAGTATGGCTAGAGCTGAAGTGTTCGGTATCCTTGAGCGCCGCCTTAGCGATGAAGGGGTCATTGACGAAGTAGCTGACGCCTGGCACCCAAACTGCTTTGCCAAAAAGTCGTGTTCCCCGAGTGAACAGGTATTGGAAGGGACTATTCGCTAGGTATACCATTTCCTCATGGTAGCGAGCTGTAGCTTTCATCGTGTTAGGCCTGCTGTGCTGCGATTAATGACCATACTTCACCGATCGTGTGCACTTTACGAAAATCATTCGGAGCTAGGATAGTTGCATAGCGCAATTTTAAAGCGGATAGTAGCTCACCAACATCTATTGAATCTTTTATATAGTCTGCCAGATCTAGGCTGTCTGGGCTATCCTGAGGCACTTCAAATAACTCTTCCAGCAATGCACCAAACTGATCTCTAGTGATGTCCATAAGCTCAGTACAGTATAAGGTAGCTATCACTGGATGACCAGAGAGCAAATATAGTCCTGTTCAAACTGCCATATGCCTTGCCAGTGAATGGTGCCTCGTCGGATCGTAAAAGCTGTCGGATCGTTTGGTGCCACGGTGAGCTTATAAGCGTTCATGTCGTGGATTGCGCTGTCAGCTTTTTGCACTGCTTCCTTAGCAGTCCAGGCCGCTAGGACCGCATCCGGACCGAGGACTTGCAACTGAGCGCGCTCAGCTGCATCGGTATTTGCCAGCAGTAAATCAATAGCCCGTTCACCGCGACACTCGATATCAACGCCAATGGGTTGTCTAGACAGAGCAATAGCCTGGTACATACCCGAATCGCTAGCGCTGATAAAATAATCCGGCGGATGTTTCAGCCAAGGCTTGCCGTCGGCGTCCCAAACGATTCGGACGTCTTGGCCGCTTAGCATTTCCTGGCTGATCACTTCGGCCAGCCAGCTTTGGTCCAGGCTTGGAGTAGTGATGTGTGTAATACTGAGACGGTATTGCATATAATCGATAGTATACTTCTTGAAAGAATTACGCATATGCCGACAGATATCTATCCGACTACAATTTTAGAGTTTTTGCACCAGATTGCTCGCTATGGGCCTAAACCAGCTCTAGGAACTTATGGCGAAGATGATGTGCTTTCGTATGAGCAGTTGATACGTAGGATCTTGCGAGTGGCAGCAAACCTTAAAGAACAGGCTCATTTGAGTCCGGGAGATAGAGTAGTACTGTATGGGCTGCGTGGACCAGATTGGGTAAGTGCTTTCTTTGGCTGTTTAATCGGTGGCTATGTTGTCGTACCGGTAGATGTGCGCATGAGCACCGAATTAGTCAATGACCTGATAAAGCACACTGAGCCCAAGCTGCTTGTGAGCCAGGAGGTGACCGACTTAAAGGCTCCTAGCGACATAAAGCTGTTCAAACAATTGCTAGAAACCAGTAGTGCTGAGCTGAAACTGGAAGGTTTTGAGCAGCTAGACGGCGATACTCTTGCCGAAATTATCCTTACTTCTGGTACCTGGTCTCAGCCGAAGGGTGTCACCTTGACCCATAAGAATCTGCTCAGTAACTTAGCGGGTGTCGATTCTACGTATACCTTGGCTGATGGAGCCAAGCTGCTCTCACTGCTCCCGTTATCACACGCCTATGAGCAGATGTGCGGCTTGTTTATACCGTTATTTCGGGGGGCGACTATCACCTATATGAGCGAAATACAGCCTGATACTTTAACTGATGCTATTAAGCGGCATCAGATAAGCACAATCGTAGCTGTCCCGAGGATCTTGGAGCTGCTGCAGAAAGGGGTGTTAAAACAGCTGTCGCCGTCCAAGCGAGCGGCCTTTAAGAAATTCGTTATACAAGCCAGATGGCTGCCTTTCACGGCCCGCCGCGCTATTTTTAGCAAAGTGCATCGATCGCTGGGTACCAGTCTCAAGACGCTGGTTATAGGGGGTGCGCCGCTCCAGCAAGAGCTAGATTACTTCTTCCAGGGCTTGGGTTACACGGTTTTAGTGGGCTACGGGCTGAGCGAAACCTCGCCTGTCTTGTGTGTTTCGCTGGATCAAAGACGGCCACCTGGTCGGGTGGGACAGCCTATGTTTAATGTTTCGTTGAAGCTGAACGAGGCTGGTGAAGTGCTTGCCGAAGGAGACAACGTCTTCTACGGATATTGGCCGGAGCGGCGTCCTCAGGAGCCATTTAATACTGGTGATCTAGGCCGTTTTGACAGGAAAGGCAACCTGCTACTAATAGGCAGGAGTAAAAACCTCGTCATATTTCCCAGTGGCGACAAGATTTTTTTAGAAGATATAGAGCAGCTAGCCAACATCCTGCCAGAAGTAGCAGAGAGTTGTGTGGCCAACCTTGGTGACGACCGTAACCCACATCTACATCTCTTTGTCGTCACCGATAGTCAAACACTCGAGCCGATGCGCGAACTTATCAATACTAAGCTGCCCTTTGGCATTCGAGTCACTTCAATCTCGCTAGCGAGTACTGCTGTGCTTGCCAGGACACATACACTCAAGCTAAATCGTCAGCAAATTATGCGCGATCATGCGCAGCTTATAGCAAGCCTTACAGCTCAATCATCATAATGCCGACACTAATACCGCTGGCTAGGCCAAGTAACAAGACGTGATCGCCTTTTTTTACGATCTGTTGGTCGAGGCTGAGTGATAAAGCTGTCGGTAAGCTTGCCGATACTAGATTGCCGTAATCTTTTACCGTTATAAAGACCTTACTTTCGGGAGCGCCTAATTTTTCAATTGTTTCAGTAAGGAATGGGTAAGAAACCTGGTGCACGTAAATTTGGGCGAAGTCAGCGTAGGTTTTACCGGCCCGTCGCAGCGCATCATCTACCAGAGATTTATTAATTGCCTTAAAGGTATCCTTCAGTTTTGTGCCATCACCCTGAAATCGTATAAACTCATCACCAAATGGATGCCGTCCCCCGCCCCCGGGTAAGGTAGCCAGCTCCCAATGTTGACCTTGTGTCGTAAAATGGCAAAAGTATATACCGGCACTATCCCTATCGGACGCCTCGACAATGGCAGCTGCTCCGGCATCACCCAGTGTCAGGCCGGCAAAGCCATCTCGAAATTCTTCACGACTGTTGAACTTATAACGGCTAATTTTCGAAGGCGCTTCACCGCTAGTTACCAGGACACGTCGATATTGGCCAGAAGCTATAAACGCCCGGGCTATTTCCAGACCGTTCAAGAAGCTGTTGCAAGCGTTCTTGACGTCAATAATTGGACAGGTGGCACCTAGCAGGTCTTGTACTAGGTTACCGGTGGCTGGTTCAACCAAATCTTGGCTAGCCGAAGCAAATAGCAGTAAATCCACATCTGTTGCCTGCAAGTCGGCTCGCTTCAACGCTACCAGACTGGCCTTAGCAGCCAGTACCGATGGAAACTCTTCGTCAGCAGCTACCGGCCGACCTCTCATGTTAGTCAGTATCTCTACTATGCCTTCTGGAATTTTGAGCGTCGGGCTGGCCTGGCGAATCAGCGTTTCAATTTCACTGCTTGTCTGGTATCCCTCTGGCACATAGCTGCCAAGGGCACGAATAATTGCTTGCATCAGCTAAATCATAGCCCTATATGGCTACTTTGCCCAGCCTTACCTCGGTCAGTTACTGAGAAAAAGATAGACGGTTATGGCAGGTGGTGCTATAATTAGCTTAAATTACTGTAAGCCTAAACGAAGCCTCGCCATGCCTAAAAGTGCGTCTCAAAACTCTGCTGATTATATTGTGCCGCTTAACATTAATGGTCTAGAAGGACGGATGCTCTACATGCCGCCACCGAAAGGTACCACTAGAGAGATTTTATTCCTCTACGGTCATCATTCCAGTCTAGAACGCTGGTGGGGGCTCAGTCAGGCTTTAAACCGTTACGCAGCAGTGACTATGCCAGATCTGCCTGGTTTCGGCGGCATGGACAGCTTTTACAAATTGGGTAAGAAACCGAGCATTGATAATCTGGCTGATTACTTGGCCGCTTTTGTAAAGCTTCGCTACCGCCGCAAGAAAGTCATTATTGTTGGCATGAGTTTTGGCTTTGTAGTCGTGACCCGGATGTTCCAGCGGTACCCAGAGCTTACTAAAAAAGTTACCCTGTTAGTCAGTTTAGCTGGTTTTGCTCATCATGATGATTTCGTCTTTAGCAAGCCACGCTACTATGCCTATCTGACTGCTGGCCACTTACTTTCACGCCGGCCACCGGCTGCCTTTTTCCGCTATGTGCTGCTGCAGCCATTTTTCTTACGCAATTTTTACGGACACACGCACAACGCGAAGCATAAATTCGCCCAAGCAAAAGACCAAGCTGAGCTAGAGCGTATAAAGCAAGCAGAGATTGTTCTCTGGCATGCCAACGACGTGCGCACTTGGGCTTATACGAGTCTGGAGTTCCTGCGGTTTGATAATTGTACCGTCAGAGTTGACCTGCCCTTGTGGCATGTATCAGTCAAGGCCGATAATTATTTTGATAGTGGTGTGGTTGAGCAGCATATGCGAGTAATTT
>CAYTRU010000055.1:0-7109 GCA_964440265.1 uncultured Candidatus Saccharibacteria bacterium
ATCAACAGTTTCATTGAAAGCCTCTGAGGGCGAGTGACCGTGTCGCCTTAGCAAATCATACTGCGCTTCCATTAAGCCAGCGATAGCACCCATCAAAACGCCTCGCTCGCCAGTCAAATCGCTGCAAACCTCTTTTTCGAAGCTAGTTTTAAATAAGAAGCCGGAACCGATGGCAATACCCATAGCCTTAACCGTATCCTCGGCATGACCCGTAAAATCTTGATGGACGGCATAGCTGGCATTGATGCCCCGCCCCTCCAGAAATATTTTACGAACGGTGCGACCGGAGCCTTTTGGAGCTATGAGGATGACGTCAACATCTTCTGGTGGCACAATTCCCGTCTGAGCCGCAAAATTTACCGCAAAACCATGTGAAAAATATAATGTTTTGCCCTTTGTGAGGTGCTCTTTGATCGTCGGCCAGAGTGCGATTTGGGCAGCATCGGACAGCAGGTTGGCAATGATGGTACCCGACTCAGCAGCTTCAGCTATTTCAAACAAGGTCTCGCCGGGCTTCCAGCCATCAGCCACCGCCTTGTCCCAACTCGGTGAATCCTTACGTTGGCCTACGATTACTTTGAAACCATTGTCACGCAAATTTTGTGCCTGGGCCGGACCCTGTACACCATATCCGATAACGGCAATCGTCTGATCCTTCAAGATTTCTCGGGCTTTTTCCAGTGGAAATTCTTCTCGCGTTACTACTTCCTCAACTATATCTCCAAACTGTAATTGTGCCATGTTTACTCCTTTCGGTATTTAATGATTAACTTGTTAATTGATTATTATATGAAGCCAGCCGCTCTCGTCTTAGCATATAGTTTACTCCTTTTTCCAAGCCGTTTGTACGGTTACGCTATGGACATCAACTAGTTTCTCCAGCTGTCTCATTATCTGATCGATACTCCCGACATTGTGGACGGTGATAAGCATCTGTGACCACGGCGTGTCCTTTTGGTGCGTCACGTTTACCGAATCGATGTTGCAACCGCGGCGAGCAAATACTTGAGCCACACGGAGCAGAGTGCCTGGAACATCACGCACGATCATGTCTATAGTATACTGTGCTACGTTACTTGTCATCGCCTTCTACGTGCTCCCTGTCGGTTTTGCTAATCGCACACTGGGCGCCTCAGTGATCATACTAGTGTACGGGGCGCCGGCCGGAATCATCGGGAAGACATTATCAGTTTTCACCACTTCGGCATTGATCAGTACTGGCCGGTCGTTAATCGCCAGTGCAGCTTGAAGCTTCGCTGTCACCTCATCCGGGTGTTCAATAGTAATACCGGCAGCACCGTAAGCTTCTGCCAGCTTCACGAAATCTGGGTTACCTTCTAGGTCCGAACCACTTTGATTGTCATCAAAGAATAACTCCTGCCACTGGCGGATCATACCCAGATAGTGATTGTTCAGAACGACAATCTTCAAGGGCAGCTTATTAATACAGGCCGTCGCCAGCTCGCAAAGAGTCATTTGGAAGCCGCCATCACCGACAAAAGCGACCACTGTTTTATCAGGATGGGCGAATTGAGCACCAATGGCCGCTGGAAAACCAAAGCCCATGGTGCCAGCCCCACCAGACGATAGCCAGGAATTAGGCGAGTCAGTCTTATAAAACTGAGCCGCCCACATCTGGTGCTGCCCTACATCAGTGGTAACGATAGCTTGGCCATTCGTCAGGTCATACATGCTATCGATGATGTGCTGCATGGTCAAACCGGAGCTATCGTCATAGCTTAATGGATGGCGTAACCGATAGCCATTAAGCTGTTTTTGCCAAGCTGTATGTTTGACGGGTCGGACGACCTCTTCCAAAGCCTGTAGAGCCTGACGAGCGTCGGCGACTACACCGACGGTGACTGGGATCATTTTATCAATCTCGGCAGCATCGATGTCGATGTGACCGATGAAGGCATCTTTGCAAAATTCCGAGGCTTGGCCCACGATGCGATCATCGAAGCGTGAACCAACGTTTAGCAGAAAGTCACACTCCATAATCGCCTTGTTGGCATAAGCCGTGCCATGCATGCCCAGCATTCCCAGCGATAGCGGTTGTGTTTCTGGAAAAGCACCCTTGCCCAGCAGCGTCGTAGTGACTGGCGTATCCATAGTTTCGGCTACATGTCGTAACTGTTGTTCGGCCTTGGCAATCAAGACACCATGACCGGCCAGAATAACTGGTCGTTTAGCGCGCTGCCAGGCATTGGCTATCTCCTGAATCTTGCCAGTCTCCACTACTCGCTTATATTGATAAGAGGGCACATTCAGTGGCTGGTCAAAGGTACCACTAAACTGACCAGAGCTGACATCTTTCGGAATATCAATCACCACCGGTCCGGGCCGGCCAGTGGTCGCAATATGGAACGCCTCATTCACAATTCGCGGCAGATCGTTAGTTTCTAGTACTAGATAATTGTGCTTAACAACCGGCATGGTGATACTAAAAATGTCAGCTTCCTGAAAAGCATCCATTCCGAGCATCGGCCGTATTTGTTGTCCGCTGATAACGATAATCGGTACGCTGTCCATGTTGGCGGTCATTAAGCCTGTGACAGTGTTGCTGGCCCCCGGTCCACTGGTGACCAATACGACACCTGGTTTACCGCTAGCCCGGGCGTAGCCATCGGCCATATGAGTAGCACCTTGTTCGTGACGTACCAGGATAAACTTGATCTTTGTCTTACTAGTGATTAGGGCATCAAAAATCGGTAAGGCCGCTCCCCCAGAATAACCAAAAATATACTCAACACCTTGGCTTTCCAGTGTCTTGATTAGTGCTGTTGCTCCATCCATAATTATTGAATCCGTGCTCATCTTATTACTATTTATCCAAAAAAAAGTCCCGCATGATTAGTGCGGGATCCTGGTTGCTTGATTTCTGACTGGTACTATTAACAACTAGGCCGCGCACTGAGCGGTGCAAGGACGAGAAGGACCACGAGCTGTTGATTAACCATACCTGACATATGTGAAAGGTTACACCTTCATCACAGGCTTGTCAACCATCCTCGGGAAAAGCTTTATTCGATAGTCGCCAGCCCGCGAGACCTAGTGCGAGACGCTGCTAAGAGGCTTTTTGAGGTACAGGTAAGTCACGATAGCCAGTCCGATGCCTAGGGCTGTCACGGCAACTAGGTTGTCAGCTACCTCGTCTGTTCCCCACTCCAAAATAGCACCGATGGATTTGCTACAGAAACTGCCAGCTACCAAAAGTATCGGAATCCTTGAGTACTTGACACGATTATTACTGTAGAAATACCACCCCATTGCTATAAGCGCCAGCAGGACCACTACAATATCATCCAGACTGCCAAGCGGACTTTCTGTAAAAACTTCTGGTAAATACACGAGGCCAGCCGTCGCTGCTATAGCAGTACTGATAGTGTTCGTTAGGCGACGATGTAGTTTGTCTGGCATGTTCATAGCAACTTCCCTTGTAGTTTTAGTATACATTATAGTAGTTGATAAGCTTCAGGCACGCAAGGGGTATACTAGCAATAGCTTATCAAAACAGGGGGTTAAAAGTGAAACGACTGCTGCGCTTTGTGCGTCAATACAAACTATTCAGCTTGACCTTCTTAGCTACTCTGGTGGGGCTAAGCTTGGAACTGCTAAAGGTTCGGGGAGTCACCCATATTTTTCTTGGTTCCGTAGCTATATTGGCTTTGCTGCCGTTGTCATGGGCCATGTGGCAAGATCTTCGATTAGGGAAGTATGGTATCGATATTTTAGCACTGACAGCTGTTGTGGCTTCCGTAATCCTCGGTCAAGATTGGGCCGCCTTGGTGATTATCCTTATGTTGACCGGAGGTAAAGCCCTGCAAAACTTTGCCGAACACCGTGCACGACGGGAGCTTGATCAGCTACTGAAGCATACCCCCCGACAGGCTCATGTAGTACGGGGAAGCAAGCTACTTGACGTGCCAGTTCATAAGTTACAAGCCGGTGACAAACTACTCATCAAGGCCGGAGAGATAGTACCAGTCGATGGAGTGATCGTGGAAGGTAGCGCCAGTTTTGACGAAGCTTCAATCACCGGTGAAAGTTTGCCACAGACAAAAAAACTACATGATCTACTCGTAAGCGGTTCGATAAACCTCGACGGTGCGATAACGATGAAAGCTACGGCTACAGCCGAACACAGCCAATACCAGCAAATAGTCAAACTAGTCCGCGGCGCTAGTGCCGCCCAAGCACCATTTGTCCGTTTGGCAGATCGCTATAGTTTGCCTTTTACTTTTTTGGCTTTTGCAATTGCCGGTGCTGTTTGGGCAGTGAGCGGCCAGGCAGTGCGTTTCTTGGATGTGATTGTAGTGGCCACGCCTTGCCCGTTGCTCCTAGCAGCACCAGTCGCACTAATTAGCGGTATGGCACGAGCCAGCCGCTATGGCATTATCATAAAGACTGGCTCAGCCCTAGAGCGGCTAGCGGCAGTGCAAACCATGGCTTTTGACAAAACCGGTACACTCACCAGTGGTATGCTCCAGGTGGACCAGATCACAGTATTTAGCCCGCACGACAAGACCGAGATACTTACTCTGGCCGCCAGTCTTGAGCAAAAATCCCATCACATTCTCGCCCAAGCCATCGTAACAGCTGCTCAGTCTAGAAAGCTAAAACTTATCAAGACCAAGCAGGTGCACGAAATCGCCGGGCAGGGTTTGCGAGCCATCGTCAAAGGCCGTCAGGTGCTAATCGGTCGGCTCAGTTTGCTTATCGAACAAGGAGTCCAGATACCAAGCAAGCTTCGGCAGGACTCGATCAAGCAAACTGTAACCTATGTTGCTATCGATGGCTTACTAGCTGGTATCATCGTGCTGAAGGACAAGGCCCGACCTGAAAGTCAACCTACTCTCGACCGTCTGCGCCAGTTAGGTATTCGCAAATTTATGATGATCACTGGGGATAACTTGGCGACAGCTACGGTAATTGCCAAACAGCTGGGCATCACGCAGATCCATGCCGATGCTTTGCCAGCCGAAAAACTACATATCATAGAGAAGGCTGAGCACCGTCCCCTCGCCTTTGTAGGTGACGGCGTGAATGACGCCCCCGTCCTGACAGCGGCCGATGTCGGTATCGCCCTAGGAGCTCGCGGCTCGACAGCAGCCAGCGAGTCAGCTGATATCGTCATTTTGCCAGACGATCTAAGCAGACTCGCAACAGCGACAGCGATCGCCAAGCGGACGTTCCGTATCGCTCGCCAAAGCATCCTGGTCGGTATTGGTCTGAGCCTACTACTCATGGTAGTCTTCGCTACTGGCAAATTCCCGCCACTGGCCGGAGCTATTATCCAAGAAGTTGTCGATGTAATCGTTATCGTGAACGCTCTAAGGGCCCGTCTGGGACCGATTAATGCTTAAGGAGTAGCCCGGCGATCAGTAGGGGCACCAATAAGTTGTCTAACCCCTTAACTCCGAGATTTTCTACAAGTGCTGCCAGAGTTGCAACTCCCACTAAGGTCACAGGGCTAAGCCCTACTCCGCTCAACCAGACATACACTCCCAGGAGCACTAGTGAGGTACTAAAAAAACTTAGGGTCCCCACTACACTCTTGCGATGACCAAAAATCAGATACGATTGCTTACCATAGCGCACGCCTGCCACAGCCGCCAAACCGTCGGCTAAGCTCATGTGCAAAACCGCAGTCATGTAAATCAATTGATCATGCGTGATGATAGCCACAAGGCCTACCGCTAACGCAAAATAGATTTCCCCCCACGTCGGCCGCTGGACACTATGAATCGCCCGAAAGATATGTAAATACTTAGAGAGACCGATAATTAGTAGAAAAGCTAGGCTCAGCCCTTCAATCTCACGCCAGCTCAAGAAAAACGGCCAAAACGCCACAAAACTGCCGACAGAAACATGGATGAACTTCCGGCTAAACTCATTGTGCACAGTATGCTTACGCCACCAAAACTCGTTGCCAATAAGCAACAAAAATACTACGAGAACCGTTACTATAAGCGCCATCTCAGTATTGTACGCTACTCAAAAAATTACCGTCGGCACGCAGTGAAAATTATCACTGAGCCGGTACGTAAGCCCGCCTATAGTACTGCTTGTTATGTAAGTGAAAGGGGGCATTATGGGCTACATGAACGATCTGCAAAACCGTATTGATCAGGAAAAAGCTCGGGCCAAGCAGAAAAAGCTCGAGGAAGAAGTCAAAAGAGCCCAGCAAGCCGCCGAAAAAGCCAAAGCTTCACAACGTGACCGTTCAAGCGTACTGTTGTTTTAGTCTGAAATTCCGGTGATTTAAGGGCTACACTATCCTGGACGCACCAGTTTAAGCCATCGCAGCCTTCACGATTAGCAAGACGGCTGATCCTGCCAAGACAGCATAAAAACCTAGTCTGTAATATACGTCATTGACGTTAGTATGAAGCCGTTGTCCCAGCACTATAGCCAGCAGAAAAAGTGGGAATGTAACCAATGCTAAATGCAAGAGGTGTGGTGTAAATAAATGTTTTGGGATCACGATAGCTAACCTTACTAAACTCGTTATAAAGAATAGATAGATAAGTGTCGCGCGTAACACTAATTTACCAGGCGTTGCCACAGATAAGTACATCGTCAAAACCGGGCCACCAGTGCCGATTAAGCCTTGCAGTAATCCCCCTCCCAGACCGGCAGTCGTGCTTGCTACTACCCTGTGCTTATCACCCACTGTAAACCCATTAAGCCAAATCATCTTCACTAAGAATACGAGTATGGCGATTGCTAAAAAGAACTGTAAAAAGATTAGATTAGCCTCAGACAGTAAAAGGGTACCGACGATAGTACCCGGTATCACACTAAACGTCATCGGTTTCGCTGCCTTCCAATCAATCAGCCGATAAGACTTCCAGATGAGTAGACCCATGCACAGCTGAAACGCGAGAACCAAAGTCACCGCATCACGCACACTCAGCATTAGGCTAAGTAGTGGAATCGAGATGAGTCCACCGCCAAAACCAAGAATCGATTCTCCAAAAAAGGCGACTGCAATGATAATGGGAGCCGAGATATCGAGTGCCTGCATAGCCTAAAGTATAGACCAACTTCGAAAAATGGTCGGGGTGGCGGGATTTGAACCCACGACCTCCGCGTCCCGAACGCGG
>CAYTRU010000056.1:0-6874 GCA_964440265.1 uncultured Candidatus Saccharibacteria bacterium
AAACAGCTCCGTCTGCACCACCGCGTGTATCTCAGAAGACTAAAAGTGGCGTGGGATTTGTGTACTTCGATGTGAATGGCTGCCTAGTATATTTCTACCAACGGGCTTTTGCTAAATTAGCGATGGACACCGGTGTTCGCTCGGATATCGTTGAGGCAGCTTTTTGGCACTACAACGATGATGTCTGTCGAGGCATTATCAGTCTCAGTGACTTTAATGCCAAACTAGCCGAGCGCTTGGGCTTGAAAGCAGTGGATTGGCAGCACTATTATCTTGAGACCGTAGAACCGATTTTCCAGATGCAGGAGCTGCTACAATGGGCCGCCAAACGCTACAAAGTAGGACTATTAACGAATATCATGCCGGGTTTTTTGAGTGCCATGCGGCGCAGCGGCCAGGTACCGAATCTGAACTACGACGCTGTTATCGACTCGTCAGCAGTAGGGGCTGTCAAACCGGAGGCTAAAATTTACGAAATTGCTGGGGAGCGTGCCGGCTGTCCCGCCAGTGAAATCCTACTGATTGACGATTCTCGTGTTAATTTGATGGCTGCCGAACGGCTTGGATGGCATGTGCTCTGGTTTGATGACTCTCATCCTCAGGAATCTGTTGACCGTGTCCGGGAAGCTCTGGAACCTGCCCGTTGAATAGCCAAACCTACCCCGAAAGCACTAGCTGCTAAAACGTTTCACTTCTTCATCTATGCTGGCAAGTAACTCTTTCGCTTCTTTGAGCTGATCCTTGGTCTGGTTGACTACTTGGTGAGGCGCATTCCGAACATAGTCTTTGTTAGCTAGGCGGGCTTCAAGCTGGGTAATTACGGTTTCCTGCTTACTGCGCTTCCCTTCTAGCTCTTGGAGGTAGATTTTGGCAGTAGCGATGTCGATGTCCAACCAGCAACGATCCTTGCTACTGGTCAGATAGAGGCCAGTGCCGGCCTTAACCTCGGTGACGGCCTGCAAGTGAGCCAGTCGCCTGATGATTTCAGCGTTATCTCGCAGAAATGACACGTCATTGTAATAGAGGGTAACGTCGGAGACTTTGAGGGCGTTCAAGATAAAACGTGTCTCCGTTACGATGGTCCGGACTTCTTCAAAATTGGCAGCTAGCAGTTTGTCGCTTTTCATACTGTCGTTCAGCGGACGGCTGGCCAGAATGGAGTCCTGCTCCCAGGCTAAGGTTTGCCAGATAGTTTCGGTCACGAAAGGTGCAAAGGGGTGAGCTAGGCTTAGGATAGCTTCTAGCAAGTAGCCAAGCAGTGGCTTATTTGGCTGCGCCTTACTGGCTTCAATATACCAGTCTGCCAGATCGTCCCAGATAAAGTGATAGAGAGTGTCATAGGCTTCGCTGAAGCGATAGTGATCTAAATCATTAGTAATTTTGCTCTGTGATGTTCGTAATTTGTCTACTATCCAATGATCGGCCGCTGAAATGGGCTGTGCCCCTGCTCGGGTGGGATTATCGCCGATAACATCTTCTACATAACGCGCAATGTTCCATAGCTTGTTACAGAAGTTACGGTTGGCTTCGACCTTGCCGGAACCCCAGTTTTGATCATTGCCCGGGCTGACGCCCATGAGCAAGGCCATGCGCAAGGCATCGGTGCCATAGGTGGCAATCACGGTGAGCGGATCGATGATGGACTCTGGGCGGCTTTTACTCATTTTTTTACCGTCTTCGGCCCGGACCATACCGTGTAAGTAGACGTCTCGGAACGGTACCTGGCCGGTGACATACGTGGTCGACAGAATCATCCGGGCTACCCAGAAAAATAAGATATCCCATCCTGTTTCTAGGACGCTAGTCGGGTGATAGGCCTGGAAATCTGGGCTCTGCTGCAAGAGGTCGTCAAGCGATAGAGAGTAATCTTGTGCCAAGTTTTGGTCAATCAATGTACTCCAAGTCCAGAGAGCCGAACTAAACCAGGTATCGAGAGTATCGGGGTCTTGCTCCCACTCATGCCAGCCCTCACTCTGATCCGTAGGCGGCTGGACGCCGACATAGGTCTCTTCCCTGCCATCTGTGTCGGTTCGGTACCACACTGGTACGCGGTGCCCCCACCAGATCTGACGACTGATGCACCAATCCCGTAAATTATCGATCCAATGGAAGTATATCTTTTCGAAACGCTTGGGGATCAAATCAACATCACCGTCATTGACCACACTTTGCAGTACCTCTTTCAGGCTGTGCTGCTTCCCTTTCCACGGCACTACCGGCTTATTAACATCGACAAACCATTGCAGGCGAATCTGGGGTTCGATCACTCCCTTGCCCCGCTCGTTGATGGCTATATTGTGGACATAGTTTTCGTCGATCTTAATCACCAAGCCTTTGCTCTGTAGCTTTTTGATAATCTTTGGCCGTGCCTCTTGGATAGACAGGCCCTCAAACTCACCGGTAATCGGCAATAGTTTCCCGTGAAAGTCGATGATCTGTTCCCTGTCCAGGCCGTGTCTCTCAGCGATCTCAAAATCGATCATGCTATGCCAAGGTGTGATGGTCATCACCCCAGTCCCAAATGAGGGATCTACCGACTCATCTTTGATGACAGTGGCGGTGATGGGACCATTGATCCACTCGGTTTTGAAAGTATCGCCGTGTTTGTACTGAGCATAACGTTCGTCATCAGGGTGCATCACGACGTACTTGTCGCCAAATTTAGTCTCCGGCCGAGCCGTACCGATCTCAAAGGGACCATATTTCAGGGTGTAAAATTTTGCTTGCTCTTCCTGATAGACCACCTCATCGTCGGAAACATTCGTTTCCAGATTCGGATCCCAGTTCACGATCCGATTACCACGGTAAATTAAGCCGTCGTTATACATCTTCACGAAAGTCTCGTTGACACAACGGTTCAGGGTTTCATCAAGTGTGTAGCGCAGCCGTGTCCAATCAGCACTAGCGCCCATAGCCCGCATCTGTCCCAGCATAGTCTCGCGGCTATTGCCGACAAACTCCCGGGTGCGCCGCAGAAACTCTTCCCTGCCCACGGCATGTTTGTTCGTTCCGGCATCTGTTAGTTGCTTCTCAATGATGGCATTCACAGGCAGAGCGGCGTGGTCGGTACCGGGCAGCCACAATACATCCTTTCCTTGTTGGCGGGCATGTCGTGCCAGGATGTCCTGTAAGGTGATAAACAGTGCATGACCAATGCTCAGTGTCCCTGTCTCGTTTGGTGGCGGCATCATGATGGAGTAGTGGGCTTTATGGCTTGCCGGATCAGCCATAAACACGCGACTCTTTTCCCAGAGCGCGTAAATATCGCTCTCGTACTTCCCCGCCTCATAGACTTTAGGTAACTTCATGCCACCATCATACCACCTCTGTAAATAATCAGGAAATAGGGTGAACTCGCCACACCCGCCAGAGACAGCAACTACCGTATATTGACAGATAATCCATTTATTTATATAATATTAACAACTATGGCTGAACTGTTAATGCCTCCGGCTATCGAGGTGGCGGTGCCGGTTGCTTCACCCGATGCTACAGAGCGTTCTATAAATGCTCTAACGCAGTTATTCCGGCCGGAGTGTTACCCCCTAGAGGCGTTACAACTAGTCTATGATCGTAATGCCGGGATGACAGAAGTGTCGGCCACGCTGTTCGGTTGTAGCAATGGGGCAGAGAGGGACACCTACGGGACACTGCATAACCTCAGTGGATTCGCCGGCCGGCTCTGCACGACAGGTTATGATAATAATTTGCCAGCCATTACGATGGCTAAAGCTGGCTACTATTGGTTGCCGCGACAGTTGTTTCCACCAAGCAAGCTAGCTGAAACCGGAGCTACGCTTAAGCGCTGTGGCTTTGACGTTGACCTAGACACGATTCACCGATTTCAACCTGGCCATGACCCATTTGGTAGTATGTGGGCGGCGCAAGGCTATTGCCTGGTAGACGCTAATCCGGTGCGGCAGGGAAGTCAGGTGACTTACAAGCATCAAGACGTGCGGGAAGGCGTGCCGGTAACGAAGAAGCAGGAGCTAGTGACGGTTACAAACGTGCTGCCCTATCATCCACCTGCCGCGGCGGATGCCATTGTTCGTCACGGGGTCAATGTACTGGCTGACAACGGCGTGCTCAATGTCGGCACTTGGGCTAAAGATCCTAGGAATAAGCCTATGGGTACCATAGCAGTGGGCGGAAAAATCCGGCCGGGCATGGTGACCTATTATGATTGGCTAATGTCTAAAACTGAACAGTTGCAGGCGGAAGCTGGCCTGGAACCTGTAGTTTGGCATGCTGGTCTGCCAGTTATATTCGCAAGAGGTTGACCGACTACTCAGTGAGCGGGAATTACATGCTCAGGTTAGGCTTGATGGCCAGCGTATAAGGGTCGGCAGGCGGTTGATGATAGCGGACCTTGAAGCTGGTGAGGGTAGCAACCATGGCAGCATTGTCGGTGCAGAGCCGAGGGTCGGGGTATGCAATAGGCAAGGGAAGGGTGGCTGTTAATTGACGACGTAGATCTTGGTTGGCCGCAACGCCACCGGCAATGACGACGCTGGCTGGTGAGAACTCTTTAGAGGCTAATTTTGCTTTGTCGACAATGGTTTCGATAGCAATGCGCTGGAAACTGGCCGCGATATCGGCCTTCTGGGCTTCAGAGAGGCGCTCTGCCAGCTTCCAGGAAGGGAAGTCATATGATTCACCTATTTGGGTTTGAGCGAGCCTCAGAACGGCTGTTTTGGGGCCGGAGAAGCTGAAATCGTACTTACCCATTTTAGCTTTGGGCAACGGGAAGGCCAGAGGGTTACCTTTTTGGGCAGCTTTGGCAACGGAGGGACCACCGGGGTAGGACAATCCTAATATTTTAGCGACCTTATCGAAGGCTTCGCCAATAGCGTCGTCCTGTGTTTGGCCGAGTAAAGTGTAATTAAAGTGATCCTGGAAGAGCACCAACTGACTATGGCCACCAGAGACGATGATGGCCAGCAGGGGAAATGCCGGCTGCTGAGCGCGCATGGTGTAGCCGGGCAGGAAAGTCTCAGTCAAGAAGTTAGCATAGACATGGGCTTCCACGTGATTAATGCCGTAGAGCGGTTTGCCGAGGGTGATGGCCAGTGTCCGGGCTGTCATGACTCCGATCAGCAGACTGCCGCCCAGCCCAGGACCATAGGTCACGCCGATAGCGTCGATGTCATCCCACTGGCAATCGGCCTCATCGAGGGCTTGCTGAACGACCGGTATAATAGCCTCGATATGACTGCGGGCGGCGATTTCTGGCACAACGCCGCCATATTGCGCGTGTAGATCCATGCTTGACGCCACTGCACTGCTTAAAAGGCGCTTGCCATCTTCGACTACAGCTGCCGCCGTTTCGTCGCAGCTGGTCTCAATACCCAATATTTTCATCAATGCTATTTTAACAGTTCAGGTAATTGAGCTAGAATAACGAGAATAACGGGGAGTAGTAAATATGGCAGCCGAGGCAATGACCGGAGAACCTACCGAACCCCCTGGTATGCCGGAGACTCCAGGGGCTATAGGCGACTCTAGCTGGGAAATGCGCGTGGTGCGTGGAGGTATCGCATTATGTATCATCGGAATGATAGCGCTAGGCATGAGTAGCGGAGAACCGAGTCATCATCGTGACCATGGTCCCAGTGATTGGACTTTCGAGCTGAACGGAGACGGTTCCCTGGCTTTGCGGCATCGTGAAGTTCCGGCGCCGCCCTCTGTGCGACAGACTGTAGCAGAGACAGGAGAATTGCCTAAAAGCGGGAGGCGTTGGCTAGTCCCAGGCGTAGTTCAAGATCCGGACGGAGGATTGTTCAAAGTCTTCGGGCGTTGGCCGTGACGCGGCTACGAATTGCGAGATATCAGCGGCTTGCCTATACTGCTTAGGTAATGAATATCCGTAAAATCGTTAAGAAGTTTATACCGTCCGGCTTGTTTCCAGCCATCGAGCCCTACGGGCATTTAGTGGAGGCCTGGGTATTTAATCTAATCAATGGTTTTCCAGCCCGTGGCCTGAAGGTTATCGGTGTGACCGGCACGAATGGCAAGACCTCTACGGCTTTTATGATCCATCGTATGCTGCAAGAAGCCGGCTACAAAACGGGCCTGATGACCACCGTAGCCTGGGGCATCGGGGAGGATATCACGCCACAGCTTCACCACTACACCAACGTACCGACGCCAGAGCTGATGCAGCGGCTGAAACGGGTGCGAGCAGCCAAGGTTGATTGGCTCGTCATGGAAATCACCAGCCAAGGGTTAGCGCAGAATCGGGCCTGGGGCGTGCCGTTCAGCGTAGCCGTCATGACCAATGTCACGCATGAGCACCTGGATTATCACCGAACCTTTGAGCGTTATCGGGACGCCAAGCGTAAACTGTTCCGACTGACTGACCGTAATCATAGAGGCCTACGCATCGGTATCATTAACGCTGAAGATCCGAGCGCCAAACTCTTTGCCGGCGACATCAAAAACCCCGTCTTTTACGGCATTGGGCAGGGCGATTTACGAGCTGAAAAGGTTGACATGAAGCCATCGGGCTCTGATTACGTGGCACGCATCGGTGACGAACAGTACAGTATCCATTGCAATTTGCCAGGCAGCTTTAATATCTCCAATTCGTTGGCAGCGGTAGGCGCCGGTCGAGCCGTCGGGCTGACCAAGGAGCAGATAGAGCAGGGGATTGCTGCCCTGCAAGGCGTGGAAGGCCGGATGACACGGATCGATGAGGGCCAAAGCTTCGATGTGATCGTCGATTACGCCCACACACCGGACAGTTTCGAGAAGTTATTTAAAGACCTGCAGCCGGTAGTAAAGGGCAAGCTGATCGTGATGTTCGGCTCAGCCGGCCGCCGCGACGAAGCCAAACGAGCGGTGCAGGGCGAACTAGCCGGCCGCTACTGCGATA
>CAYTRU010000057.1:0-6807 GCA_964440265.1 uncultured Candidatus Saccharibacteria bacterium
AAGGGGCCTTCAAGGAAGGCATGGTACCACATCTGTTACCCCCAGTCTAGCTCCCAACAAAAACATAAGCAAATCGATAAAATTTTGATACACTGGGATTGTAGAATAATTATTACCTATTATGCGTATTCAACTATTGGTTTTGTCAGCTGCCCAACCCGCAAAGTTATATACTAGCCTATGAAGTTATTTGGTGGGCTCCACAAAGACGGTAGGCGAAATTCAGCCATGCTACCGGCTAATCTACGGGATGAGACACTGAAATTTAAAGTTATCATTGACAGCATCGAGGACGGTGTCATCCTCATCGATAATCAGCAAGTTATCCAGCTCATTAACCCCGGTGCTAGTGCAATTTGTGCCTGGCCAGTCGATGAAGCCACTGGTCTAGACGTGCACTCCGTCATCAAACTCGTCAACGAAAAAGGCGAGCCCTACAGCGAAGCAGAAAACCCTTTCCATCAGATCTTTGTGGCTGGTCAAAGCTTGCGCGGTAAAAACACCTTTCTAGTCACTCGCAACCAAGAACAAATTCCTATTAGCCTTAATGTTTCACCCCTCGTAGACAGCAATAAAGTGGTCACGGCGGCAGTTGCCGTCCTGAACAACATTAGTCGCGAGCGAGCTGAGGAACGCCAGCGAGCCGATTTCATCAGTACTGCCAGCCATGAGATGCGTACTCCCGTCGCGGCTATTGAAGGCTATCTAGCTCTATCGCTCAATGACAAAGTCGCTACCATCGATAACCGAGCTCGTAGCTACCTGGAAAAGGCCCACAGCTCTACCCAGCACCTCGGCAAGCTATTCCAAGATTTACTGACTAGTGCCAAGGCCGAAGACGGCCGATTGACTAGCCATCCAACCGTCATAGAGCTGGGCGACTTTTTAGAGCGCCTCATCAGCGATTTACGCTTAGTAGCTGAGAAGAAGGGTCTCTTTGTCGACTTTACAACCGGCTTGAACAGCACTATTAATGCGACGAAAAATCAAGCGGGCGAACATGTGTTACGGCCCCTGTTCTACATCTATGCCGACCCCGACCGCTTCCGCGAAGTCATTACCAATCTATTTGATAATGCAGTCAAATATACCCCCTCGGGGAAAATTACCATTGGACTCACCGGGAACGCCCAAGTCGTCCAATGCTCCGTGAAAGATACCGGTCCGGGTATTCCCCCCGAGGATTTGCCACACCTTTTCCAGAAATTTTACCGCGTCGACAGCTCCGCTACGCGTACGATTGGCGGCACAGGACTTGGTCTGTTTATCTGCCGAAAAATCATTGAGCTATACAATGGACGGATGTGGGCAGAAAGCGAGTACGGCCAGGGCAGCAACTTTTATATCAATTTACCCCGCCTGAGCACCGAAAAAGCGACTGAGTTACAAGCAGCCGGTGCGAGCGCCAGCAATCTAGGCCCCATTAACGCAGGGACATCATCATGATACAATGGAGACAAATATAACCACTAACGAAATGGTAGAAGGGCACTTACCTGTATGGCAAAATTGCTACTAGTCGAAGACGACAATAACCTCCGTGAAATTTACGAGGCTCGCTTGCAGGCCGAAGGGTACACTATTGTATGCGCGAACGACGGTGAGGATGCCCTAGTCATAGCCAAAGCCGAGAAACCGGATCTCATCATTTCAGATGTCATGATGCCCAAAATCAGTGGATTCGAAATGCTCGACATCCTGCGCAATACCGAAGAACTCAAAAACGTCAAAGTCATTATGCTGACAGCCCTAGGCCAGAGTGATGATCAACGCTTGGCCGATCGTCTGGGCGCCGACCGTTATATGGTTAAATCTCAAGTAACCCTGGAAGATATCGTGAAGGTCACACATCAACTACTCCAGGATGAAGAGCCAGTTGTCGAACCGACGGCGGCCCCGGAGTCTGCTCCTCCACCAGTCAACGACACCACTCCGACACCAGAGCCAGCAGAGGAGTCGGTGACCGTGTCTACAGAAGAACCGGCGGCCACCACCGAAACGCCAGCTACAGTTACCCCTGGACCTGCGGAGTCGGTAATTGCCGAGTCACCAGTTGCTGCAGCACCAGAAACGCCTACAGCCCCCACCTCACCAGCAAGCGCCGCCGGGGAAGTTACGGCCGAGCCAGCGCAGCCAGCAGCGATAGCTGAACCTCCCAGCCCGCCAGAATCACCTGAGACAACTGCACCCAGCGCACCAGCTTTGCCTCAGTCTACTACCTCTCGTGATGGAGCTATCTCCACAGCCCAAGAAGAAGCAGACGTCAAAACCCAGATTGAAGACTTTGTAGCCGGAGCTATCCCCGGATCGGCAACGCCGTCGACCGATGAAACACACATATCAGATGGTGAGGTTCACGTGCCACCCCAAAACAATGCTGCCCTTGCTAGTACTGAGCCCGTCCAAAGCACCACAGCTAGCAGCTCTTCGGATGATCCTACTTGGCAATCTTCAGCTAGCAATGACCTACTAGACCCCCTTCCACCAACACCAGTGGTGACACCCACTGTCATACCTCCCAGCCTCGATCAAACGCACGGTACCGCGCCTGATTCTACCAATCCCGTTGCAAGCGCACCAGCTACTGCACCGACTAGCGCAGGGCCAATTGCCCCCAGCACGGTCAGTGACGATGACACCACCACACATAGCGTGCCCATCGCCAATAAAAAGGTTATCAAGCCGCTTGAATTACCGCCCAAAAAAGATCTGAATACTCTCCTAGCCATGGAAGAAGCAGCTGAAGTGGCCAAACAAACACCGCCACCTGCGGACGTTATTGTGCCCGATGAAACTGAGCCACCCGCCGTACCGCTTGTTGAAGCACCGACTACGCCACCAATCGACCAAGCAACTCCCGCACCGGTCAGCCCATCGGTCGCGCCCGAGGAACCCTCCGCCGCTCCCGCTGCTACTGCTCCCGCCATCGGCAGAGTCACGTCTACAGTGGCCCAGACTCCTGCAAATCCGCCCGATAACCCCGTTGACCCCAATAGTATCGCCCTCTAATCACCTGGTTCACTTCACTAAGATGCGTATCAATAAATTTGTGGCTGCAGCTACCGGTCTCAGCCGTCGAGCGGCTGATCGTGCTATCGTGGAAGGACGGGTGACTATCGCGGCTCAAGCAGCTCATCTCGGTGATACAGTTGCCGAAGGTGAGGTGGTCACCCTTGACAAGCAGCCTATTACACCTCCTGTCAAGACCCAAGCTGTTATGCTTAATAAACCGGTTGGTTACGTTTGTTCGCGTGCAGGGCAGGGTAGCCGTACCATTTATGACTTGTTACCGCCCGAATTCCACCACCTCAAGCCCGTCGGCCGTCTGGACAAATACTCCTCTGGCCTGCTGCTGCTGACCAACAATGGAGAGCTGGCCAATTACTTAACCCACCCTCGTTACGCCAAGACCAAGATTTACGAACTCAAACTCGACAAACCCCTGACGCCGACCGACCAAAAAATAATCACCGGCCACGGCGTGTCACTGGAGGATGGTCTGAGTAAACTGCAGCTTGACCCTCTAGAAGACGAGCTCAGCAAAACCCCGCTGACAGCATCAGACCAGCAAAACCGCACCTGGCGCGTGACCATGCAAGAAGGCCGTAATCGCCAAATCCGCCGCACCTTCGCCGCGCTCGGCTATCAAGTCACTAGACTCCACCGCACCCACCTCGGCGACTACAAACTTGGCAAACTACCGGAAGGACAAATCAGACAAGACATCAGCTACGTTACGTGAGTATGTACGGCTAAAGGCTACTAGCTCACTTCTTCGCTCTGGGTAACGGCTAGCACACCACACAGCTCTACCGGCATAACGAGTTAGAAAGTCAGCAGAAAGATTAACGCCTGCACGATCTAAATAAGCTGCAATATCAACTTCAGTATCGGCTTGACCTGCTAGAGAAATTTTTGCAATTTTTTGCACCATATGGAGCCATTCTTCGGCTGCAACTATAGCTACTTCTTGGTGAAATCTCTCTACGAGTCTGGGTTTGTATAATTCTTTATCAATACCAAAATCAGCTGCCCCTGATTGCCCGACAAACCAGCCGCCGATTTCTGCGCTACGACCTGACTCTGAAATCCCAGAATTCTTAGCAACAGTACTCGCCGCGCGCACTAAATCAGCTTCATCAATCAACTGTTCAATAGCCTCACATCTACCCAAACCTATATCTACGTCAATGTCACCATTCTCAGGCTTTTGAAAGTATGCAAAATGCTCATAAGCCTTTATACCTTGGCCTGATTTAAGCAGCGCTATACCACTAGCAACATGCGCCATAAGCGGGAGATGTTCACGCCCAAGTGATTCAGGGTAACATGGCAAGGACTCTGGCTTAGTCATGAATATAAAATGTCACAAAATTTGTTACTTGTCAATAGCTCCGCTCCCCTGTATACTAGGGGGAATGGCAAAGAAATTACCGATTGTGGCGATAGTGGGACGGGCCAACGTGGGGAAGTCCAGCTTGTTCAACACGATTTTGGACCGGCGCGAGACGATTGTGGCGCGTGAGGCAGGGACCACGCGTGACAGCATTGCAGCCAAGGCGGAGTACCAGGGGCAGCAATTCTGGTTAGTAGATACGGCTGGCGTCAAAGATCCGGCGGATGAGTTTGAGTTTACTATTCAGGAACAGATTACCCAGGCGGCTGACAGTGCCGACGTCATTTGGGTGCTAGTGGAGGCCGACGTGCCGATTACCGAGGAAGACCGGCGAGTGGCCAAAATGGCGCTTAGGTCTAAAAAACCCGTTTTTTTGATTATCAACAAGCTGGACAAGGCGAAAGGGGCCAACCTGAGTGGTTTCGACCGGCTGGGCATCAAGCCCATCCTGCGCACCAGCACGACACAACACCGGGGGATCGAAGAGCTCTTGGACACGTTAATAGAACTGATCCCGACGGCCACTGAAGCAGAAGCTGACGACCGTTTGCGCATCGCCATCGTGGGGCGCCCGAATGTTGGTAAGTCTCTGCTATTTAATACCTTGGGCAAGAAGCAGCAGGCCATCGTGGCCGATCGGGCCGGTACCACCCGCGATGTCAACCACACGGTGGTGAAGTATCAGGGGCGGGAAGTCGAATTCCTGGACACCGCTGGTATCCGGCGTAGTGGTAAAATTGAGGTCGGCATCGAGAAATTCAGTGTGTTGCGCGCCCTGGCTGCTATCGAGCAAGCCGATGTGGCCTTCCTACTCATGGATGTCAATGAGCTCAATGTCCAACTGGATCAGAAAATTGCTGGCCTGGTCAAAGACGCCGGCCGCGGCCTAGTGTTGGTGGTCAGCAAATGGGATGCAGCCGAGGGCAAAGATGCCTATAGCCGCGACACCTTGGCCCCACAAATTGTTCGGACATTTGACTTTGTACCATGGGCACCGTTGATTTTCACTAGCTCAGTCACCGGCCAGAATGTCACAAAACTGTTTGACCTAGCCGTCGACATCGACGAGCAGCGCCACAAACGCATTGCTACACCCGAGCTTAACAAATGGCTACGACAGGCCGTCGATGCTCATCCGCCAGCCGGCCTAAAAAACCGTTCGCCTAAGCTAAATTATATGGTTCAGGAGACCGATAATCCCATCCCGGCCTTCAAGATCTTTGGCTCTTCCAGTCGCTTTGTCCACTGGAGCTACCGCCGCTACCTGGAGACTCGCCTGCGTAAGGCCTACGGCTACGAAGGCACGCCCATCCAACTCTGGTTTATCGAAAAACACGTCACCCATCAACACGGTCGTAGTCCCACCCGTGAGCCGAAAGAAACCCAGGTAACCTAAAGCAATGTCTTGGCTAGCCCAACGCCCCCAAACGAGTGATCCCGTGAATTATTTCACGGTGGGATTAAATAAGACAACGCTATTGGTAGGCTTAGGCAATCCGGGCAAAGCATACGAGGGCACGCGGCATAATATCGGCTTCCTGTGCCTCGACGAGTTCATCGACAAGACTGATGAAATGGAGCCGTGGATCGTCAAAAAAGACCTAAAATGTTCGCTGTCTAGCGGTCGACTCGGTGACCGGCGGGTGATTGCCATTAAGCCAACGACCTTCATGAATCTCAGTGGTGAGGCCGTTCAGGCGGTGATACAATTTTATAAAATCCATCCGGACAATGTAGCTGTCATCCACGATGAACTCGACATTGATTTCGGTCAGATCCGCTTGCGCATTGGCGGATCTTCCGCAGGGCACAATGGTATCAAATCGATCACGGCCGCCATCGGCGAAACCTACGGCCGCCTGCGCATTGGCGTCGGCCCCAAAACGCCGACTAGAATCAAGGCCGAAGACTTCGTCCTCCAGAAATTTTCCGCCGCCGAACAAGAACAACTTCCCAATCTTACACGTGAAGTCCAGTCCATTCTCAGTGAATACCTCTACGGCTCAGACTTCCCCCACGATACCCGGAGCTTCCTCGTTTAGGCCTAGTCCTCCAGAAACCGTCCCGACCTATACGTTGCGATCGGTACACCATCTTTGTCTCTTACTAGGATTTTGTCAACTAAAAAAGGCCAACGAGAGGGGGTGGGCACCGCTCGTTGACCTTTTTCAGAGGAGAACCAAAGTTCTCCTCATATACCCTTCAACCCACCCCAGTGACGCATCGTTGTCGATATTGAAATGACACGTGCTAGCTCGCAGGGGAGCAACCATTTAGGTTCACTTTGAATTGGGGACCCCGGGATTAGCAAGCTAATCGAGGAATCTAGTTAAAGGGGTTAGTATGTTTTAGAGCGTGCCAAGCTATGAAGCCTGACAGGCAAAGATAAGTGGAGGGTAACAACTTGGTCT
>CAYTRU010000058.1:0-6798 GCA_964440265.1 uncultured Candidatus Saccharibacteria bacterium
CTATTCTAGCAAATAAATGTCTTTGTGTCAATACTTTAAAATATTTTACTATGCAGATCAAGAAACTTACGCTTACCTCTAAGGCTTTCCCCGATGTGTTACGGCAGATCCCCAGCCCACCCTCACAGCTATATGTCGCTGGAGCGCCGCTAGCGGAGTTACTCAAACGGCCTGCCGTCGCCATTGTTGGCAGCCGCAAAGTATCTGCCTATGGGAAGCAAGTGACACTGCAACTAGCCAAAGAGCTGGCCGAGCAGGGAATTGTCATCATCAGCGGCCTAGCTCTCGGCGTAGACGCATTGGCCCACCAAGCAGCCCTAGCCGCCGGGGGGTTAGTAATCGGCGTTTTGCCGTGTCCACTCGAAAAAATTGTGCCAGCTACTAACCGTTATCTGGCACAAAAAATTCTTGCTAGTGGTGGCAGCCTAGTCACAGAGTACGCCATCGACGCAGTACTACATAAGCAAAACTTTATCGCCCGCAACCGTCTGATGTCCGGCTTGGCCGACGCCGTATTAATCACCGAGGCTGCCGAAAAAAGTGGCAGCTTGCACACTGCCACTTTTGCCCTTAAACAAGGCAAGGACGTCCTGGCCGTTCCAGGTACTATCTATAGCATTGGCTCAGTCGGCACTCATAATCTGATCAAATCTGGTGCAGCACTTGTCACCAGCTACAAAGACGTGCTGCACGCTTTGCACCTGGAAGATCAGCAAACAGCCACTCGCAAAATCCGCGGCCGCAACGCCCACGAACAAACCGTACTAGACTTATTGGTGCAGGGCATCACTGATGGCGAAGCATTGCTGCAGCAAAGCCAACTGTCGGTCAGCCAATTCAGCCAAGTCCTCACTATGCTGGAAATCAGTAGCAAGATTCGCCCTCTCGGCGCCAATCATTGGGCTGTCTACTAGTACCTTATCCTCACCTAAAAAGGCCTTGTTGCTGGCTTGCAAGCAATTGCTTGGTATAATCATAAGCAATGAAGCTCTTCCTTTATATCGGCCTGGCCGTTGGCGGTCTGCTTGGCGGCTGGCTCGGGGCAATTTTGGATCATGGCAACTGGTTTGGGCTGTGGAGTATCCTCTTGAGCACCGTCGGTGCTTTCATCGGCCTGTGGATCGGCTATAAAGCCAGCCAAAATTTTTAGCTGCTACACTAAAAATCATGCACTACTTCCAGCAATATTATTTTTCGCCGGACGATCAAGAGACAGTTCTGAAGCTGCAGCCTGTCGTGGAAACCACCCCAGAAGCCGTGCAGCTAATCGACGCCGGTTTTCAGCGGGGCATCACCCAAACCTTGCAAAAGTGTAGCCGGGATGCCAAGATTGGTGTGCTACTATCTGGCGGCGTTGATAGCAGCTTACTACTAGCTATGCTACGCCAGCTCACCGATAAACAGATTGTTTGTTTCACAGCTCTGACTACAGAAACTGATCCAGATGCCCAACCCTCTAAAGATGTATGCGCCCTCCTGGGAATTCGCTGGATTCCTTGTCATCTCACTACGGCTGATCTGTCTAATCGGTTAAACCGCCTGCTACCGATTACTGGTGGCGGTCTGTATGGTACAGCCTTTAATCTAGCTCTGGACGTGTGTCTGGAGCAATGCGCACAAACAGGAATTAATAACGTATTGATGGGCAATGGGCTTGATATGTTTTTCGGTGGCGGAGTCGACCCAGAGAGCTTCAAGGTCACAGCCAATCACAGCTTGCATGATCTGTTCTGGAAGCAAGCCTTTGACCTACTCAAAGAGCGGTTTTATAGCCAAGACGGGGATGATATCAACAAAGTAGCTGCGCCTTACCACGCGCGAGTGCTGATGCCTTTTGAGAATCTGGACATTATACGGCGTGCTCGTGCAATTCCGGCAGCTCTCTTATTTCAACATGACCAAGACAAATACCCGGTGCGTGTATTGGCTGCGCAGTACGGCATACCGCTTCCTATTGCCCATCGTCCAAAAGAGATCTTACAGCGTTCATCCGGCATATTTGGACTCCTCAGGGACTATATGTACGGCATGCTACCAGCGATAACCCACGATGCAGTCAATTTTAAACTTAGCGAGCAACATTTTCGAGCAGACCCAAACACCGACCTGCAGACCTTCTTACTATTACTGGCGGAACGACAGCGCAAGCAGATCACATAAGCCGTTGTTCTTATGTATAAGTTGCATTCCGGCTGGAAGTGCGCTTAGATGTAACATTATGCCAAAGCACTTAGTAATTGTTGAGAGTCCGGCCAAAGCCAAAACTATCGAGAAGTTTCTCGGTAAGGATTATGTAGTGAAGAGTAGCTTCGGCCATATCCGTGATTTGCCCAAGAAGGGCCTGAATATCGATATCGAGCAGGGTTTTGCGCCACACTATGAGATCAGCACCGACAAAAGAAAGGTCGTAACTGAGCTCCGAAAAGCTGCTGCCGGCCACGAAGTCTGGCTGGCCAGCGATGAAGATCGTGAAGGGGAGGCTATCGCCTGGCACCTCGCCCACGCCCTCAAACTGGATCCTGCGAAGACGAAGCGCATCGTCTTTCATGAAATCACCCAGACAGCGATCGAGGCAGCTATTCAAAATCCGCGAACTGTCGATATAAAACTCGTCGATGCCCAGCAGGCTAGGCGGGTCTTAGATCGATTAGTCGGCTACGAATTATCACCCGTCCTCTGGAAAAAAGTCCGAACAGGCCTCAGTGCCGGGCGTGTCCAATCAGTAGCAGTGCGCTTGATTGTAGAGCGAGAGCGAGAAATTCGAGATTTCACAGCCGAGAGCTCCTTTAAGATTACCGCGCTATTTACCGCTGACGGACAAGAAATTCCGGCCGAATTATCGGTGAAGTTAGCTGGCCCAGAGGTTGCCACGGCTTGGTTGGAAAAAGTTATCGATGCCGTCTACACCGTAGAAAACATTGAGCAGAAACCCGGCAGTCGCAGTCCTGGCGCACCATTCACGACCAGCACCCTCCAGCAGGAGGCTAGTCGCCGCCTAGGCTTCAGCGTTCGTCAAACTATGACGCTGGCCCAGCGGCTCTACGAAGCCGGCCATATTACCTACATGCGAACCGATAGCACGACCCTTTCCGGGCAGGCAATTAAGGCAGCTGAGACGTACGTTAAAGATAACTACGGAGTAAACTATCATAAGTTGCGTCAATTTAAGACTAAAAATGCGAGCGCACAGGAAGCGCACGAAGCTATTCGACCAACTGATTTCCGCAGGCTGGAAGCTGGGGAAGAGGAAGGGCAAAAAAAGCTCTATCGCCTCATCTGGCAGCGAGCCTTAGCCTCGCAAATGAGCGAAGCGAAGCTAGAGCGCACTGAAATGACCATTACTGTCTCGACTCAGCCGGAAAAATTCATTGCCAAGGGTGAGATCCTGCGTTTCGATGGCTTCATGAAAGTGTATGGTGGCGGTAAGGATGATATTTTGCTGCCCTCGCTCAGCATTGGCCAAGCACTTGAGGCCCAAGCCGTCACGGCTACTGAAACCTTTAGCCGGGGCCCGGCCCGCTATTCCGAAGCAATGCTGGTTAAGAAGCTCGAGGAATTAGGCATTGGCCGCCCCAGTACTTACGCACCTACCATATCGACCATCCAGACTCGTGGCTACGTCGAAAAGACCGATTTGGAGGGAAAAGAACGGGCTGTCACCGAAATTAAACTAGCGCAGCGCGTGATTACCGCCCAAACCTCCCAAGTTATTACTGGTGCTGACAAGAACAAGCTGGTGCCAACCGGAATCGCTGAGGTAGTAACCGATTTCCTCGTTAAGTACTTTCCCAGCGTCGTTGACTATGATTTTACCGCTCGAGTTGAAGCCGATTTTGACAATATCGCTGCCGGCAAACAAGCCTGGGAACAGATGATTGGCAATTTTTACAAAGACTTTCACCCGCTCGTTGAACAGTCGGCCGATATTTCGCGCAGCGAGGTGTCTCAAGCTCGTCAACTTGGTGTCGATCCCAAATCTAGCGAACCAATCTTTGCGCGATTTGGTCGTTATGGACCGATGCTACTCAAAGGTGACATCGAAGACGAGACCAAGAAACCAGCTTTCGCGCCACTCCCGGCCGGTACGACTATCGATACGGTGACCCTCGATCAGGCTCTGGAAATGTTTAAGTTGCCGCGGGTTGTCGGCACGACGATTGACGGAACGGAAATCAAAGCTAATCTGGGTCGGTTTGGCCCTTACGTCCAGGTCGATAAGACCTTTGTCTCCATCAAGCCGCTTGACCCCTTTACTATTACTGAAGCCGAAGCCCGCGAACTATATGTTGCCAAATTAGCTAAAGACGCTGCCAAAAATATCAAAGAATTTACTACGAGTGGCATAAAAATCCTTAATGGGCCGTATGGACCTTACATCACCGATGGCAAAAAGAATGCCCGTATCTCGAAAGATACCGATCCGCAGGCCATAACAGAGGCTGAGGCTCAGAAACTGCTGGCCGAAGCCCCGATCAAAAAACGGGGTGGCTTTAAGCGCAAAAAGGCAAAGAAGAAAAAATAACAGCTTAGCCGCGTATTGACAGCTCACCAGCCCTAGATCGGATAAATAGGCTAACTCTTTGTCCCTGTGTAAAAGTGGTGGGCTGGTAGTATTTTTACAACATAGACTGTGGGTGGATGTCAGGAATGTGCTACAATAAACAAAGAACCTACAAAACTTAGAAATTTGTAGTTGACTTTTAAAATTATTAGTTTTATAATACTAATCATACACTAAAGGAACAGGGAAGAATTAACTATATGCCCCAAGCTACCACTGCCACCACACCCCAGACGGAAAAACTAGTCACCGACATTCTTGCTACCATTGAGCGGGAGCGAGAGCGGGAGATCGTGGCCAGGCGGTTTGGTTTATTTGACCGTAAAGAGACGCTGGAGCAGATCGGCGAAATGCTGGGCATCACTCGAGAACGTGTCCGTCAGCTGGAAAAATCGGTGATCACCCGTTTGCGTGGAGCAGCAGAGCAGGGCTCACTGCCGCACGTCGTTGATTTTCAGGCGCAAGTCCTAGAGCTCTTACATGCCGCTGGCGAAGTAGCCCGGGTCAGCGAATTAACTACTAAACTAACCCCTGCGCCCAATCGTGAAGAGCAGGCACGGGTAGCTTTTCTTAGCCAGCTTGCGCCGCAGCTGACAGTAATCTCCGAAGACGATCATTTCTACTACAGTGTAGGCGTCAAAGCTGTCCACGACGAGAAGGAGCTAAAAGCCCGCGTCACTCAGCTCATCGATGCCATTAAGAAAATTGGCGAGCCACAAACTATCGCAGAAATTGCCAAGGCAGCCGGCATGACCTCGCCGGAGCAGGCAGCCGCACTGGCTAGCACCTCTAAGCACCTAGCAACGCTCAATGGTCGTTGGGGACTTGTCAAGTGGCCTATGGTGAACCCTAAGAACATCCGTGACAAGATCTACGTCATCCTCAAAGAGCATGGCAAACACATGCACTTCAACGAAATTGCCGATGCCATCAAAGACAGTGACTTTAAGCGCAAAGACGTCACTACCCAAGCTATTCATAACGAACTTATCAAAGACAAGCGTTTTGTCCTCATCGGCCGAGGCATCTATGCCCTCAAAGAGTGGGGTTACGAGAAGGGGACAGTTGCCGATATCATTAGTGAAGTCCTCAAGCAAGCCAACGAGCCGTTGCACCGCGACGAAATTGTCAAACGTGTCCTCAAAAGCCGTTTCGTGAAGGAAACTACCATCCTCCTGAACCTCCAGGGTAAACCTCAATTTAAGCGCGTCGCCAAAGCCACTTACACCCTCGCTGAATAGTTCATCTCTCTAGGGGAATATCACTGCATGGCACAATCTCCCGCAGAACAAGCCTCTATTTCCGTGGGGGTAACTGCGCCTTTTCAAACTGGCAATACCGCAGGGTTTCATCAACTAACAAGTGAGTTAGTTGAGGCCGTGAAGCCAGCTTTCGTGTCTGTAGCCTTTATTAGTCGTCTAACAGACGTTGCCAATGGTCAGTTACTAGATGAAATGTTTACCTACTGCCGAGAAGTACCTGTTGTGCCGCACCTAGACTGGTGGTGGCGAACTTCGGACAGTATGGCCAAAATACTAGCTACTTGTAGTAACACCCCGGGCATTGATCGTATCTTGATTAGCCCTCCCAATGCAGCGCTAAAAGCGACGGAGCAAAGAAGCGCTAGAGGTCGTGATCAACCCAATGCTAGCTCGCTGATAAGCTTAGCCCGAGAGGCAGGTGACTTTACCATTGGTGTATGCGTAGACCCTTATCGCCGCAACAGGGGGGACTTGAATACAATTGCCAGAGAGCTTGCTGCAGCTGACTTTGCTGTCGCCGGGCCAACCTATAGCGCACCAGTTCATGCCCAATTACTGCAATCCCTAAGTAGGAGAGGTCTCAACAAGCCTGTAGTGCCTAGCCTTGAAGTCAAGACCAGCGGGCCGTCGCTTCATCCTGCCTCGAGAGTTAGGCTGGGCCGCTTATTACTCCGCCGAGAAGCTGGTCTGCACATTTATACACATGGAAATATTGCTCCCACTGTTGATCTCATTGAAAGTATTCTAAAGTAGCGGCTAGAAATCATACAAAATACGAACAATAGTATTTGGCTGTAAGACTTTACGGAAGTTATATGTTTTATGTTAAACCCACTATCGTAGGGCAGGTTAATAAATATTATGAAAACTTCATAATATTTATTAACGGTTTGAGAATTAGGTGCACGTAATGTGCAGGGTATAGGACTATGTGTTAGCCCAGTGCACTATAGACATGATGTCGCACAATGTATA
>CAYTRU010000059.1:0-6706 GCA_964440265.1 uncultured Candidatus Saccharibacteria bacterium
CAGCGGTGACGCTGGGAAGAGGTAAACCCTGCCTGCTGCAAGGAGATGGATACTTGAGGCCTAAAGCCTGAAGCGTCCCGCTAAGGATTCATCGTAAAAACCGCTTGAGCTCGCTGGCAACAGCGCGCCTAGATAGATGATCAGCTCGCCGCCTCTTTATCGAGACGGATGACAAAACCCGGCTTATAGATAATCTGGCCGCTTATTACGAGTTCGACATCTCTATAGTATAGACACCGTGAAACCGGGTATGTAAAATTAGTAACTATTTGTTACTAATTTTACATAGGGTTAAAAGGCATGACAAGAGCACGTGTAGGTGTGGTAATTAAGACTTGGGAAGTGATATATAGATTACTAGCAAGCTCGACGGCGCGCGGTATTGAAGCGGTATATTGGTTATTTCTTGATGGCTTTGACGACAGCCGTAAAGGCGGCGGGCTCATTGACAGCTAGTTCGGCCAAGACTTTGCGGTCCAGGGTGATGTTGGCGGTCTTAAGGCCGGCAATTAAGCGACTATACGTGGTGCCATTGAGGCGGGCAGCAGCGTTGATGCGCGTGTTCCAGAGCTGGCGGAATGTCCGCTTGCGGTTTTTGCGGTCTCGGGTAGCGAACTGCAGTGATTTCGTGACGGCTTGGCGGCCCCGCTTAATGCTTACCCTATTGGGGTGGCTAAAGCCCTTAGTGGCCTCACGAATTTTCTTGTGTTTGGCGTGACTGGCGACGCCGCGTTTGACTCTCATAATTTACTCCTTGTAGTAGCGCCTAAACGCCTAAATTCTTCTTGATATTAGTGGCCATTTTGCCGGTGCGAGTAGTGAGGCCGCGTAGTGCGCGTTTGCGGCTACCACTCTTCTTGCCTAAGAAGTGGTTTAGATTGGCGCTGCCAACTCGGACTTTGCCGTTTTTGGTGACGCGGACGCGGTCTTTAGTGCCGCTGTGGGTCTTTAGTTTTGGCATTATGATTCTCCTTCTTTAGTAACTGCTACTTTGGCTTTCGGGATGGTGGCTGATGCTGGTGCTTTTGGGTCTGCAACTGCGGGGAGCGGACTTACGATTGGCGTGGGCTTTGGGGTTACAGCTGGAACAATAATTGGTTTCTTGCCACTGCTCCGAACGACAAAACTTAATTGCTTGCCAGCTAATTGTGGCTGTTGGTCAACTATAATTGTATCACCGAAGTCCTCGATTACCTTTTTGGCGATGGTGAAGCCGATTTCCTTGTGGGCCTGCTCGCGGCCCCGGTAAAACAGCGTGATCTTGACCTTGTGCCCAGCTTCCAGAAATTTGGCAACCTTACCCATTTTGATAGCCAGGTCATGCGCACCGATCTTGAGGCCAAAGCGCATCTGTTTTAGATCTAAAGTCTTGGTTGTCTTGCGGTTCTTTTGCAGCTGCTTGGTGCGCTGGTAGTTGAACTTGCCCCAGTCGACGATCTTGCAGACTGGCGGATCAGCGTCTGGTGAAATTTCCACCAAGTCCAGATCACGCTCCTGGGCTAGGCTAAGGGCCTCCTGCTTGCTCAAAACGCCGAGTTGCTTGCCATCTTCATCAATGACGCGCATCTGGTGTGCCCGAATTTGCTCATTCAGGCGGGTGTATTTGGCGATAGGTCGGTCTCCTTAGCTTGTCTTCTGCTCTGGCTTACATTATATACAGTTGTTGGTTTTAACGTATCAGCATTTTAACAGATGTCGCCACAGAGGTCAACTATTCTCTTACAGTGATTCGACGGTATCGGTAGTTGAGAGCTTCAGAGAGATGTTCTGACTGAATGGTGGGAGAATTTTCAAGATCGGCGATAGTGCGGCCAACCTTTATAGTTCGCATGTATACCCGCGCGGAAAGCTTCAGTTCTTGAGCGGCATCATTGAGCAAACGTGCAGCAGCTGGCTCCAGGCGAGCTACTGTTTTTAAATCGGTATTTGTCATATCAGCGTTGAGCTTGCTCTTGTCTTTGAAGCGTCGTGCTTGCAAGCGCCGGCCGTCTGCGACTTGCTGAACAGCGAGTGCGTCAGCCTCTGGATTGAGTGGTTGGATGAGCAACTGATCATGATCTACCTCTGTGACGTGACAGTACAGGTCGATTCGGTCAAGGATGGGGCCAGACAAACGATTACCATACTGTAGCACCTGAAAAGCGGGGCAGCTACATGCTTGATTACTGCCCTGGTAGCCACAAGGACAGGGATTGGCCGTCGCGACTAAAATAAAATTGGCGGGGAAGTCGGCAGTGTCGTTGATACGAGCAATACTAATTGTACGATTCTCGAGCGGTTGACGCAGAGCTTCCAGAGTAGCCGGATTAAATTCGGGTAATTCATCTAAAAAGAGTACTCCACGGTGGGCTAGACTGATTTCACCTGGGCGCAGCTGGTTGCCTCCACCAATCATAGCGGCATGGCTCGCCGTGTGATGAGGGGCTCGCACTGGACGTTCAGTAATCAGCTGATCGTAGTTTTGACTGGCCAGGCTATGGAGCTGCGTAACTTCCAGAATTTCTTCATGATTCAAGGGTGGTAGAAGACTAGAGAGGGCTTTGGCCAGCATGCTCTTGCCGGTGCCCGGCGGTCCGCTGAGCAACAGATTATGCCCACCAGTAGCGGCAATCTCGAGGGCACGCTTAGCCTGAGTCTGTCCGACAATCTCACTGAGACAGATAGCTTGCTTAAAAGTGGACGTTGGCTGTGCTCGATACTGACCCTTACCAGTGTGAACCGGTGTGATTGGCTGGGTGCCAGATAGATGACCGTATAGGTGGAGCAAACTGGTAACCGGGAAGAGGGTCACTCCGGGTACTAGCTGGGCTTGCTTGAGATTGGCCGCGGGTATATAAAACCTGGTTATACCCTTGGAACGTCCCGCTAAAACCTTACCAATGATACCTCGCACCGCACGAGTACTACCGCCTAAACCTAATTCTCCGATTACCAGTTGCCTCTCGGCGAAGTCCGGTAACTGCCCACTTGCAAGCAGGATAGCTACAGCGATGGCAAGATCAAAGCCGCTGTCAGCTTTCGGTATATCAGCTGGAGCCAGATTTACCGTGATACGTTTACGGGGCAATACTATGCGGCTAGTTGCGAAAGCTCCTCTGATACGTTCTTTGGCCTCGCCGACAGCCCTGTTTGCGAAACCAACGATAATAATCTGCGGCAAATTGTTTGATAAGTGACACTCTATATCAACTAAAATATCTCCCGCGCTCGATACTATAATGCTCTGAACCTTTGCTTTCATGTATGATTTTACCTACCTCACTAGACGAATCTGTGCTCACATCACACGTTTATTGATTGGTCCCCAGGAAGGTTTTAGCCATCCCAGGAAATAAAATTAAAACACCTCGTCATGGAAGCGACAAGGTGTTTTAAGGATTATTTAATTTTTTGGTTTTGCTTTTGAAGGTTTTGATTAATCTTTTGGTGGAACAACGATTTGCGAGAAATCGTTGTTCCTATCGGACGTTTTTATTTTTGAGCACTTAATTTGTTCAAGTGCTATACGTATCTTATAGAATAGTATTTCCAGCGTCAATAACATTCTGCTTAAGCTCATGGTAAACCTGTGCATAACTTTTCATACCCATCGTTCAATTGGCCGCTTTACCATGCAGGGACAGTCATAAAAACCCATATTTTTGTGCTAGATAAAGCTATTGCGGGCAACTTCAGAATTGACATTATCGTACATTCGTGCTACATTGGAATGGTAAGTCACTAAAACAAAAACGTTCGTCGAAGCTTAGCAATGTCAGAATGAAGCCCTCGTGGGGGCGGACTTACAAACCATAAACGGTCAGCCTGCTAAGGGCATCCGTCTAGCGCTCTGTTTAGCCCTCAAGGCTGATAGAGCGGTCAGTCATCTCGCCGATCGGGCGATAAGCGCTCCAATAGTCTATTCAATTATGAGCGGATTTATCGCCCCGGCACCATGTTCTCCATGCGCTTTTATCATTGTACTAGAAGATTCTCGGGAAAGGTCATCGCATGAACCACTTAGGTACACGTAAAGCTTACTTGCAGTTGGGGTGTTTGCTCGGTGCTGATATTTTGCTTTTTGGTGGTACGAACCCGAAAGATATACCATCGTATATGTTAATTGTCGGATTCATGCTGCTGAGTCTAACCATCTATTTCCTATTGAAAGGCTTAGTGGTCTTGCTGCGCCTAGCTGGTTTTCCGATTAAGCATACACGGCGCCTTTTGACTGCTGGTACAGCGCTGTTTAGTGGCTGCATGGCCCTACAGTCTATCGGGCAGTTAAGTTTTAGGGATGCCTTGGTACTGTGCCTCCTTATCTGTCTGTTATATGTATATATCGCTTATGCAAAGGCTGAGAGACAAAATGTGCTATAACTTTGGCCGTAAGCCTATTATAAGGAGAGCGTAAGCTGTATAATGGTAACTATGAATCCGACTGCCAACTCTAAGGAGGCTCAGCCTGTGCCGGGGCCTATCGACAAGCAGGAAAAGCCAACAAAAGCTGCCGAGAAGACTTCAAAAACTACTGAAACTGGGCTCCAGCCAGTTGAGCAGGCACCTGTTGGCAGTGAAAAAGCACCCGTCGCTATGCCACCTGCTCAGTTCACTGTACCGCCTTTGAGCATACCTGTTCCTCCGATACCCGTTTCTCAGAGTAGTACTACCGCTCCCGTAGCTTCGCAAGCTACTGATCTGAGCGTGGTTGACGATAGTGACCTGATCGAAAAAGAATGGGTAAACAAAGCAAAAGAGATTGTAGCGCTCACGCGAGATGATCCCTATAAACAGAGCGAAGAATTGACGGTTTTTAAAGCTGATTACATGAAAAAGCGCTACGACAAGCACATAAAACTGAGTAAGTAGTCTATGGGAACAATCCTTACCATCCTTATCATTATTTTTTTCATGGGTTTGGTAGCGGGTCCGATTGTCTTTCTCCAGACCCGTAAGACCTTTCGGGAGCAAAAAAACTATGAGCGTGGCCTGAAAATCGTCCCACTATTGATTCATTTGCCACCGGCTAGCGACGATACCGATATAGGTAACCGTGATGTACGCGACGTAACAGATGAGACGATCAGCAAAGCACAGATTATCTATAACATCATAGCCAGTACTCTGAAGAAAGACTTTAAGAGTACTTTTTATGGCCAGCGGCACTTTGCCTTTGAAATCGTCGGTAGTCAGGGCTTTATCTATTTTTATGCTGCAGTGCCCATCGCTCTCCTAGAGATTGTCAAACAGGCTATTGTCAGTGCCTATCCATCAGCTCGACTCGAGGAAGTAGCCGAACACAATATCTTTAGTCCAGTTGGAAAAGTCAGCGGTACTCTGGGTGGTGAACTAACACTCAAGGAGCCTTTTGCCTATCCTATAGCCACTTACCAGGACTTGAAGCGGGATGGTATGCAAGCTTTGCTGAATGCTCTCTCAACCTTGGGTAAAGAGGACGGGGCAGGCGTGCAGATCCTGATGCGTCCTGCTCATCCCTCATGGCGTAAAAGAGCTTCTGATTTGGCTAGTCGAAAGCGCAAGGGTGATCATGGGGGTACTAGCCCTGTTGACATGCTGCGCCATATAGCCACAGCCTTTGTGAAGCCGCCAGAGTCTCATGATAAGGACGGGGAAAGCAAGAAGCCAGAACTTTCTAATCTAGAGCAGTCGACACTTGACGCCATCGATGAAAAAACCCGTCATGCTGGCTATGAAGTGGCCATTCGGCTTGTTGTCTCTTCGAACATCAGCCAACGAGCACAGGCGATTTTGAGTAATATCATTGCCAGCTTTTCACTGTATGATGCTCCTGGCAAAAACGGCTTCAAGTACACGCCTGCCAAAGATACAGATGGCTTGATCACCTCATATATTATGCGTTTCTTCCCGCAAAATCATAATAAAAATATCTTAAATTCTGTGGAGTTGGCTACAATCTTCCATTTTCCTGACGAACAGAGCATGCCGACGTCTCAGTTGGCTCGTCAAGATTCCAAGCAGGTCGACGGACCGCGTAACATACCTGAGGAAGGTATGCTACTAGGCTATAACTTGTTCCGGGGAGCCAAGAAGCCTATTCGATTAGGCCTGGGTGATCGCCAAAGGCATATGTATGTCGTGGGTCAGACTGGTACTGGTAAATCCACCTTCTTGGAAAATCTAGCACTCCAGGATATGTTGAGCGGTAATGGCTTTGCCTTTGTCGATCCTCACGGCGACACGGCTGAAAAGCTGCTGGCTATGGTTCCAAAAGAGCGCACAGAAGACGTCATCTATTTTTCACCTTCTGATATGGAATACCCAATGGGGTTGAACTTATTTGAATATAACAACCCAGATCAGAAAGACTTTTTGATCCAAGAAACCCTAAATATGCTATATAAGTTGTATGATCCACAACATCAGGGAATCATGGGTCCGCGCTATGAACACTTGTTTCGCAATGCCGCGCTAACTATTATGGCAGATCCCGAGGGAGGAACATTTGTAGATATTCCAAAATTATTTCGTGATCAGAAGTTTGTCCAGCAGAAATTACAACATGTGACTGACATGAATGTGCTAGAGTTCTGGCAAAAAGAAATGCCAGCCAGCCAGCGTTCTAATGAGTTCGGCGAAGTCACCAGTTGGTTTGTGAGTAAGTTCGGTGCCTTCCTGAGTAATGAAATGATGCGCAATATTATCGGACAAACAAAGAGTGCTTTTGATATGCGCGATATTATGGACA
>CAYTRU010000060.1:0-5246 GCA_964440265.1 uncultured Candidatus Saccharibacteria bacterium
TGGGAGTAACGGTTGGCGACTTCGCCGCTTTGTTGCTTACGCAATGCTTCGATGTCAGCTTCGACCATTAGTTTCACTAACTCTTTAAACGTTGTCTTGGGCGTCCAGCCCAATTGCTGTTTCGCCTTGGTCGGATCACCGATTAGTAGATCGACTTCGGCCGGCCGGAAATAGCGCGGATCAATCTCGACATAGTCGTGCCAGTCCAATTTCACCTGACCGAAGGCTTCGTCGAGAAATTCACGGATGGTATGTGTTTCGTTCGTAGCAATCACGTAGTCATCAGGAGCATCCTGCTGCAGCATCAGCCACATAGCCTCGACATACTCCTTGGCATAGCCCCAGTCGCGCTTGGCATCTAGGTTACCCAGATACAGCTTGTCTTGCAGGCCGGCTTGGATACGAGCTACCGCATGAGTAATCTTACGAGTCACAAAAGTCTCGCCCCGGCGGGGCGACTCGTGGTTGAACAGGATACCACTACAGGCAAACATATCATAGCTTTCGCGGTAATTCTTGGTAATCCAGTGGCCATAGAGCTTAGCCACCGCATAGGGGGAACGGGGGTAAAATGGCGTGTCCTCGGTTTGTGGCACGGCTTGGACTTTGCCGAACATCTCGCTTGACGAAGCTTGGTAGAAACGGGTGTTTTTGAGGCCCAGCTTATGCATCGCCTCTAGGATGCGCACCACCCCCATCGCCACTGAATCACCGGTGTACTCCGGTATGTCAAAGGAGACGCGCACGTGACTCTGAGCAGCCAGGTTATAGATCTCGTCGGGCCTAACGTCGGTCAAAATACTGTAGATGGAACTGGGATCGGTCATATCACCATATATCAGATGCAGGCGGCTACCCTGTTCGTGCGGATCCTTATAAATATGATCTAAGCGTTCGGTATTAAACGAGCTAGCCCTACGAATGATGCCGTACACTTCATAGCCTTTACTCAGCAGCAACTCGGCCAGATAACTGCCATCCTGTCCAGTTATCCCCGTAATCAGCGCCTTTTTTGCCATCAAGCCTCCTTAAAATATCTCTCAGGTATTATACAGTACCGGTACTGCATCAGTTAGAATAGGAGGGTGCGCCAGAAATCCCGAAAAATCCGTATAGCCTTTGATGCCAGCTGTCTGGTGACCGACCAGAAGTCCGGTGTAGCCTCCTATACTCAGTGCTTGATTAGTCATATAGCCGCTCAGCATGCCGACGAGGTAGAATTTATCGGGCATTACTGCAACTTCCTAGGCAAGCGCAAGCATATTGACCTGCCGCAAGGGCCGAATATCAGCTATCGGCCTAGTAAACTGGTCTCTGCACCGGTGCTGAACTTATTGCGTCGGTTGGGGCTATGGATACCTTTTGAAGCCTTGGTCAAAACCCGCACCGATTTTCACCTATTCCCAGCCTTTATCGGCTGGCCAAGCATACGTAAAACCCCTAGCGCAACCCTTATTCATGATGTGACCTATCTGGACTTCCCCGAGTTTGTCGCCGAGAAAGCTCGACGGGACTTAACAGTGCTAGTGCCCGCTGCCATTCGGCGGGCGGCGTTTATTATCACCAACTCCGAAACCACTGCGAAATCCTTAAGGCAGCACTACAATTTAGCCAAGCAGCAGGTTGTGGTAGGCCATATTCCCCCTCAAGGCGTCAGACAGCTGTCCGGCGCGGAGTCAGATAAGGTAGTGCTCCGGAATTTAGGTATTACCCAGCCCTTTATCCTTTTCCTAGGCAACCTAGAACCCCGAAAAAATCTCGCCGTCTTGCTGGATGCTTACGAACAACTCCGACCAGAGTTAAAAAAACTGTACACCCTGGTGATTGCTGGTGCCCCAGGCTGGCTTCATGCATCCATTATGGACCGGCTAGAAACAGCACAGCAGGCCGGTATTGCCCTTATCGTGACCGGTTACGTTGATGAACAGCAACGGGCCGCGCTGCTAGGCGGCGCTTCAGCACTTGTACTACCCTCACTGTACGAAGGCTTTGGCATGACGCTTTTGGAAGCAATGGCTTATGAAACGCCGGTACTGGCTAGCGATATCGAGATATTCCATGAAGTGTGCGGCGAGGCAGCCCGCTACTTTGATCCGCATAGTCCGTCAGATCTAGCCCAGCAACTGGCGCAAGTTCTGACTAATCCGTCACTGGCTCAGCAGTTGGTCACCAGCGGCAAGGCTAATCTACAACGTTTCTCTTGGGAAGCCACAGCTGACACAATCTATAAACGCCTAAAGGACACCGTATATGAAAATCGTCATTGATGCCCGCGAGTTACGCACCAGTAGTGGCCGTTACGTGGAACGCCTGTTACACTATCTGCAAAAACTGGATAATGAGCACCGCTATGTTATCCTACTGAAACCACAAGATATGGGCAGCTGGCAGCTTGTAAACCCTAATTTTACTCCCCTCGCCTGTCCACATAAAGAGTTTAGCTTTGCCGAACAGTTGGGGCTGAGGCGCCAGATTCAGGCGCTTCAGGCAGATCTAGTCCATTTTCCCTTTCCCCAGCAGCCTATCTGGTATCGTGGCCAAACTGTGACCACCATCCACGACTTAACCACTCTACGCTTTGCAAATCCGGCTAAAAATCCGCTGATTTTTCGGCTGAAGCAACGCATATATGGCTATGTAATGAAACAAGCGGCTCATAAATCCATACGACTTATTACGCCCTCACGGTTTGTCAAAGACGATATCGTCAAGTTTGCGGCGATTGATCCCGGCAAGGTAACGGTTACACCCGAAGCAGCCGAACCGATTGCCGATTCACCCCAGGCGTTACCGGAACTGGAGGGTAAGCAATTTATGCTATACGTCGGTCGACCGACACCACACAAGAATCTGGAACGTCTGATTGAAGCTTTTGTCCCCCTTCAGGGGCAATATCCAAACCTCTTCCTAGTACTGGCTGGCAAGAAAGATAGCAATTATCAGCGGCTGGAGGCCGATACCAGCAAACGAGGGCTGCGAAACATTGTCTTTACTGACTTTATGAGCGAAGCTCAGCTGCGGTGGCTGTACGAGCAGTGCGCAGCCTACGTCTTCCCCTCGCTGAGCGAAGGTTTTGGCCTGCCAGGTCTGGAAGCTATGATGCACGGCGCACCGGTCATCAGCAGTAACGCCACTTGCTTGCCAGAGATTTATGGCCAAGCAGCTCATTACTTTGACCCGCTTGATGTTCAAGCTATTACCAATGCGATGCATGAAGTACTAACAGATCCAGCGCTGCGGGCTGGTCTCATCGCTGCTGGGCATACGCAAGCGGCTACATATTCCTGGCAACGGATGGCCGAACAAACGTTGGCTGTCTATCACGATGCCTTACCCTCGAGTCATTAGTCTTGCTGGGCAGTGGCCGAGGGGGCAGCTGGCTTCAGGACAATATGGCGGTCGCGGCCCTCGCCAGCCGAATCACTGGACAAGCTGTATTCGGCAGCTAGCTGGTGCACTATCCGGCGGTCAGCGGCATTCATAGGCTCCAGATCTAATGGCTCACCAGTGTCACGCACTTGTTTAACCCACACCTCAGCACGCTCCCGCAGGCGGTCGGCACGCTGTTTTTTATAGTCAGCGATATCGACATTCACGCGGTTGTGCGCAAAGCTGTTATTTTTGAGCGCTGTGCTAGTTAGGTACTGCAACGAGCGCATGTTTTCCCCTCGCTGACCAATCAAGAAGCCGTTGAGATGCGTGCTCGGGACATTGAGCTGAATCACCTCATCATCGCTGGTGGCATACACGTCGGTATTAAGTCCGAAAAAAGACAGCAGATCCTCCAAGTATTTCTTGGCGTACCGAATGGCTTCCTCCAGACTGTCGTTCACGGTTTCTTTCTCCGCTTTTTGGCAGCCTTCTTTGGGCCGGAAGTCACCGGCTTAGTTACAACTTCCGCTTCGGGGATGGCAGCGATGTTTTTGCCCGGCTTGCCGCCCGCAGTCTCCATCTCAGTTTCGTCTTTGCGCAGCACTAGACTCTGCTGGATATAGGCCACGATGCCTCCGGTCAACCAATAGAGGCTTAAGGCCGAAGCGAGACTAACCGTAAACAGGAAAATCATAAAAGGTAACAGATAGAGCGTGCCTCGTCCAACGGCAGCATTGACTTCAGATTGGTCGGCCTTTTTGCCGCTGCCAGCTTCCTTCAGGATGGCCCGCAGCCCACGCTGATCTTTATCGGTCGGTAGTAGCTGCTTGCTCTGGAAGTACTGGGCGATGGCGCTGCCGATCACGATCACCATAGCCGGCCAATAGATACCGCCAGCCTTATTAAGCGCACTCCGCCCCAGGTCGACGAAGCCAAATAAGGTGTTATCAAACCGGTGAATATTGTGGGCCAACTCCTGTATCCAACCCAGATGCTGCAGTGCCGGATACGCAAAAGTGACGATACTGTGCGGATCAGCGATGATGCGGCGCAGGCCACTGTATAAACCGATCAGTATGATCAGCTGAACGATCAAGGTCGGCAAGGTGGCAAAGGGATTGATCCCCCGCTCTTTGTATAACTCCATCAGCATGGCTGATTCTTTTTGACGATTACCTTTGGTAGCCTGCTTGATTTTCTTGATTTCTGGTTGCAAAGCACGCATGGCCTTGGCCTGGTGAAGCTGCTTTTTGACCAGCGGCCATAGCAGTAAACGGATAATGATAGTAAAAATAATCAGGCTCAGGCCAAAATTATGCCCCGGTATCAGAGCATATATCAAAACTAACAGGTTGAAAATGGGTTGGACGATAAATGTTGTAAACATCTTGTGTTAAAGGTCACCTCTCGAAATTATTGTTCTTTGCTCTCTACTATATCACGAGTGACCGGTGTCTAGCGGATGCAGTACGTCATGGGAAGCAGTTTTTTGCAATAGCCCGGCTACCATTGCCTGTAAACGAGGCGCCTCCAGCCCAGCTACCTGCTCGCTAAAAACGGTAAATACCAGGTCAGTGCCGGGCTCTATGGCCACTTCGGCCTGCCGTACCGCTTCATAGAGGCGACGACGGATACGATTACGAACTACAGCCGACTTATGGACTTTCCGGCTAACTACTATAGCCACGCGGTATGGTCGCTGTGAACTATTACGGACAAATTTGAGCGCCATATGAGAGCTCCGAACGTTTTGTCCGTGCCGGTAGACGCTCCGTAAACTGCCATAGCCATGAAAACGGTGTGTGCGAGCGATCATACCCACGCCCCTCTTTCTGTCACGCTACTTAGGCTGAAAGTTTGTTGCGACCCTTTAG
>CAYTRU010000060.1:5346-6675 GCA_964440265.1 uncultured Candidatus Saccharibacteria bacterium
CAAGTCTGTGGTTTTTACAATAGTCAGACAAGCTTATCCACCAATTGTAGCAACTTATCCCCAATTTAACAGATAGTTTAGTTCTGTGTGTACAAACCTATCTCTAGTAGCGATTTTGTGGAATATCGTTGTTAAGTTTGTTGGGGGTGTGGAAAACCAGCGATGAGGGGCGTATATTAGGTGTTACGAAGAGGAGCGGTATGCAACAGGATGCTGTATGGCAGGCAGTTTTAGGTGAGATAGAGCTTTCCATCTCGCACGGTAACTTTATAACCTGGTTTAAAAACACCTGCCTTTTAAAGCATGTCGATCAAACAGTAGTGATTGGCGTGACCAATATCTTTATTAAGCAACAGCTGGAGAAAAAGTATGGTGGCTTGATTATCGAAACCCTAGCCAAAAATGGCATCATAGCTGAACACATTGAGTATAAGATGGCCGCCAAGCAGTTACATGAGAACCCGGCGTCCCTAGCTGGAGAGAAAACCACTACCTCAGACACTGAAGTCGCCCCCTCGGCGGTATCTTCTACAGCCAAGCAACCGCCGGCCAATACCATACTAGGGGGTGGACTAGCTCACTCGTACCGACAAGGACTAAACGAACGCTATACCATGGATAGTTTTGTGGTCGGCGCTAGCAATGAGATGGCTTTCGCTGCCTGCCAAGCGATTGTTCAGCAGCCCGGCACCCGTTATAACCCATTATTCCTGTACGGCGGTGTCGGTATCGGCAAAACGCACCTGATCCAAGCCGTTGGCAACTCTTTAGCCGCCCGTGACCCAAACGCCAAAATACTCTATATATCCACCGAGCAGTTTGTGCAGGAGTTCGTAGATGCCTTGCGCTTCCGTAAAACAGCTGCTTTCGCGCGCCATTATCGAACAGCGGACGTCTTGATTGTCGACGATGTACAATTTATCGCGGGTAAAGACAAATCCCAAGAGGAGTTTTTTCACACCTTTAATGCACTACATCAGGCCAATAAGCAGATTATTATTAGCGCCGACAAACCACCAAAAGATATACCGACCCTAGAAGACCGGCTACGCTCGCGTTTTGGTGGGGGTATGAGTATCGATATGCATGTGCCGGACTTTGAGACCCGTTGTGCTATCGTGCAGACGAAAGCGCTTAGCCACGGCACCGAACTGGAACCGGCAGTGGTGGATTACTTAGCAACTAATATTAGTAATAACATTCGCGAACTTGAGGGTGCACTTAATCAGTTACTAGCCTACTGTGAAGTGCGTGATATAGAACCGACACTATCCTTAGCATCTAGTTTGATCAGTACTAACAAAACACGCCCAAAGCACCTAAGCGCCA
>CAYTRU010000061.1:0-1923 GCA_964440265.1 uncultured Candidatus Saccharibacteria bacterium
AAAATTCTGCTACTCGGACTACTAACAGCAAATTATAATCGTACGGAATGAATTCTTAGTGATTGTGCAGCAACCGCCACCAGAAACTTGGTCGTGGAATGCCCTGGGACAAGACTAGCGGTGTAGTCTTCATGGTGCCGTCAAAGGTAACGCTGGTTTGGCCGACACCGACATACGTGTGCTGAGGCTGACCAGGCTTGATAGTCTCCAGTGAACTGTGGACAGCGAGCTTGGTACCGTGCCAGTCGATAAGGCTCAGGTCTTGCTGGGCAACTGCGTCAACAGTACCACCCCAAGGTAATTTATAGCGTGCCATCACCTGTCCCTTTTTTATGGGCGTATCAGTTTGCAGGTTAGCCCTGAAAGAGTCTAGTAGTAGTGGTGCATCGTGCAGTGCAGTACCGAGATCAGGCGCATGCATGGTGGCACCGATAATGGTGTGTGTTGCATCATAGGGTGCTGAAAACAAGAACACACCACCAGCTTCATCAGTATTACCAGTCTTGATGCCATTGATGCCAGACTGCCCAAGCATGATATTGAAATTACGCAGCGTGCCGGCTACTGGCAAATCGACTGAGGGCTTCGCAACAATCTCGGCGATGACCGGATTTTTGAGAGCTGCCTGGCCTAGCTTTACCAGGTCGCTCGCACTACTGACAGTACCCGGTGCAAAGCCGCTGGCATCAGCGAAGTGCGTCTGGGTCATGCCTAGGCTCGCTGCCATTTTATTGGCTTCTACCGTGTAGGCCGAAATCGAACCGAAGCCCCAAGCAGCCAGCAAATCAGCAACATTGGTAGCCGACGGTACCAGCATGGCTTCTAAGGCCTGATATTCGGTTAACTGCTCACCTTTAGCTACTGCGACAACTGATTCATTCAGAGCCAGCTCCTGCTGATACTGCGCAACAATGGCGTCGGTAACTGGTATGCTCGGCCCCTGTTCGTTTGTAGCCAGGGGCTTCTTCTGTAGTAGTAACAGGGCCATCATCACTTTCGCCGTACTCGCCGTTGGGAACACGCCTGTGCCACCATTATTAGCACGCAGCCCAGTATCGCTGACCGTCATAACTTGCTCACCATAAGGCGACCAAACCATGCTTGGCATTGGCTCTACATTCTCCTTGAGCGCAGCAGGCCCACTGAGGACCGGCTTCAGCTCTGGCAATGGCCTGCAATAGGCCTGGTACACCAGCAAACCGACCGCTGCAATAATGACTACCGGCACCACGAGGAGCAGTCGCTTTGGCCTTGTCTTGCGCTTGCTTGACTCTAAATTTTTGGTAGTTGCTGGCATCCGATTAAATAAATCTTATTACTATCTGCATCATACCACGAGCAAATCAGTTGGCTAAAGCTAGAGCTTGCTATTTACACCTATTAGTGCTATAGTTGTTCTATGGCCGAGCTAGGCGAACCCCCCGTGATACCTGGGACAGAAACAAAAATTAACTTGTCGCTAACGGCAGGAGACATACTTGAGGCCTTGGGGCAGCCCCCTCCACCTGAACCGGATGCAGTGCTTCCGTCATTAAATGGCATGCCAGTAACAGAATTACTGGAGAGGGTAGGGCATACTTCCCACCTGGAACACAGTCCATTTTTAGTAGAAGCGTCTCATACGATTGTGGCAGGAAGCATGAAAGGCCTCCGCGTCTTTCGGACTGACCTAGCGGCTTTGCCAACGATTAGCGGCGAGGACTTTATGCATAATGGGCCGGAGAGCCGTCAGGCGGCCGACGATCTGGAAAGTCGGGTGATCGAAATTACCGAAACTATGGGCTGGCACCTTTTGACCATAGGCGGAAACCTCAGACGGTTGGCCGACCACTGCTACAACGAGCTAGCGCAAGATACCGACACTGATCGTCCCGCGCTTGAGCCGGGGGCAAATCCTCTACACGCCCTGTACACCCTGGCAGG
>CAYTRU010000061.1:1933-6592 GCA_964440265.1 uncultured Candidatus Saccharibacteria bacterium
AGGCGACCTTGGTAGTGATAACCTCCAGTTGATATGGGAGCAAATAGACGTCAAGCCCGAAGACAGACAAACCGGGGACGATAAAACGGAGATTATCAAGGCTAAACTACGGTTACTACCCGATTCGTTAACTGTGTTAGGCGACTTAAGGGAACATCTACTAGACGAATACGTAGAAAGCCCTGAAGTGGACACCGTCAGTCTGCTAGAAGATATAGATGGGATGCTTGAGGCCTTGCAAGCGAAAGGAGGCTTGCTAGAAGATTATGCCAGACTAAACCACACCAAGCTAGGCAAGAAAGTTCAAAGATTCCTTAGTTGGCACACTATTTTAGGCATCACTAGTGTCGCAGCTGCCCAGATAGCCGTAGCTGAGGTGCCCGGTGTGGCTAATGGCATCGAGAGCATTCCTGTAGTGTCCCCCGTGTATACCGCCCTGGCCGCTCCGGAATACAAATTTATTACCTCAATTGCCTTTGGCCTGCTTCTGTCGGCCGCTGGCCAGAAAATCGCCCATCACTATAACAAAAAGCATCTGCCTATCAAATACACATCAAAATTTGTTGACTCTGCTCAGCTCTAAAACGTAGCTACTCTTTTTGTCGTTTTATTTTAAGACAAAAATTGCTGGATCTCGGTGAGCTTGTCCTGCTTAAACCGATATAAGCGAGCCGGACGATGGGAGACGCCTTCAGTCATTTTAACCGTTTCTGCTAACATGCCGGTGGCGATTATTTGCTTACGAAAATTGCGCTTATCTAACCCCACTCCTAAAACGGCTTCATATACTTGCTGCAGTTGGGCCAACGTAAAAGTTGGCGGTAGTAGACCGAAAGCGATATTCGTATAGTGAAGCTTAGAGCGCAGCCGCTTACAGGCTAGATCGATGAAGGCCGTATGATCGAAGGCCAGTACGGGCAGATCGGCGACTGCGAACCATTTGGTAGGCTCATGGTTAGGGGAGTTATCAGGTACAAATGCATTTGTGAGAGCCACATAGGTTATGGTGACGGCATGTCCGCGCGGATCTTTGCCAATCCAATCAAAAGTATAGAGTTGTTCTAGATACTGGATGTCGTCCGGAGTAAGACCAGCTTTATCCTCCAGAGTACGGTCGAGGGCGATTTGGATAGTCTCGCTCTCTGCCACATAGCTGCCTGGTAAGGCCCAGTGATCTTTCAGTGGCTCGGCAGTCCGTTTCACTAGTAGTACAGACAGACCCTCAGGTTGCATGGATAAACAGATGCCATCGACGGTAACCGTAGGCGGCGAATAAGAAGACGGGTTCTGCATACTATCAATTGTAGCAGCTACTTGGTGTTGACATTACACTAAGGTCAGAATTACACTGGGATTGTATTATAAAAAGACTATAGTGGGGGTACAATGGATTTCTTTAGCTCTCATACCATTTTCTTTACATTACTTGGTTATCATATGAGCTACTTGGAATTTTTCGGTACAATATTGAACATCGCAGCCGTATGGTATGCCGTACGCAATAACATCTTGACTTGGGCGTTTACCATCGTAGCCGATGCACTGTTTGTGTTTTTGTTTTATCAGTTTCAGCTTTACTCCGACATGATGATTCAGGTATTTTATATCGGCACCGGCGTGGCAGGTTTATGGGTGTGGGCCAGACGCAAGAAAGGTACCAAGACTGTTATCCGGCCGATCACCCGGAATAGCCGAAGGCAAAATGTGGCAGTCCTACTAGGCGTGGTGCTCGGTACCTTAGCCTGGGGAACCTTCATGTCACACATCCATACCATTCTGCCCCACCTCTTTCCGAAACCGGCCGCTTATCCCTACGTCGACGCCTCTATCACTATTATGGCCATCATTGCCCAAGTACAGCTAATTTTCCGGAAGTTCGAAAACTGGTATCTTTGGATTTTCCTAGATGTCATCGCAATCGGTGTCTACTATTCCCGAGGTATAAAGTTCGTATCATTGCTCTACGTAATTTTCCTGGGTCTATCAGTGCTAGGCGTAATAGAGTGGCGCAAGCAGCTGACAGCACCACCTGAAACGAAAACCGAGAAACCAGCTCTAAAGGAGAAAACCGCCTGAAACACGGACTAGTAGTTGGCAAGTTTTATCCCTTTCATAAGGGGCACGCTTACCTGATACAAACAGCCCTGGAGCATTGCGACCAGTTGACGATTCTGGTGGTCGATAGTCGAGGGCAGCAGCCGCCGGGCATGGTGCGCGAACAATGGCTCAAACAGGCTTATCCGGAGGCGACTGTCCGCTTAGTGGATGACATCTACGAAGATAATAACTCCAAGGCCTGGGCTGACTATACGATTAAACTCTTAGGCAAGGCGCCAGACATTGTATTCACCTCGGAGACATACGGTGATCGCTGGGCAGGCTTTATGGAGTCGCAGCATATGCTGGTCGACTTGGAGCGTAAGACAGTACCGATTTCCGGCACCAAAGTACGGCATAACCCTATGGAAAGCTGGCAATTCCTAGACACGAACGTCAGATCATACTACGCCAAACGCATAGCGCTAGTTGGCGCTGATTCAACTGGCACCACGACCTTGACCAAAGCCCTAGCCGAACATTACCAGACAAGCTGGGCACCAGAATATGGGCGCATGTATACGCACGGTAAAGTTACCTCAAAGCCCGGAGCAGCGTGGGACAGCCAAGAGCTGGCCTTTATAGCTGCTGAACAAAATCGGCTTGAGGACCGTTTGGCTGGCTATAGCAATAAACTTTTTTTCTGCGATACCGACTCATTCACTACAGCGTTATGGCATGAGCAGCTGCTGGGAAGCTGGTCGCCAGAGATTGAGCGACTGTTCATAAACCGCCGCTACGAACTATACCTGCTAACTGATATAGCTATCCCCTACAAGCAAGACGAGATACGCGTCGGCGAGAATATCCGCCACACCATGCATAAGCGTTTTATGACGCTACTCGAGCAGTATCATAAGCCCTACCAGTTGATCTCTGGCACGCCGGCTGAACGGCTAGCCAAGGCTGTAGAGCTTTGTGATGCATTGCTAACCCAATAGACGACGCATGACGACGTCTCTAAAACAATCACTCCACTGACTTATTCTTGTCTATGCTTCTTGTAGCACAGACAAAATATTGCCGGCCGGATCTTTAAACCAAGCTATGTCAGGACCACGTTCGGCAGCGATGCCCCGGGCAATACCCTTTTCGTCAGTCATATCGGCGTACTGCTCAAAAATAACTCCCTTGGCGCTCAGCTCATCGACTGCTTGGTCAATAGCATCAACAGGGAAATTAAGAATAGTGTAGGTTGCCGGCGCGTGGTCGTCTTTCTGATAGATGAAGATACTTAGGTCGCCGGCGAGCTTCAGCTTGAGGCCCATCGGGCCCTCCTCTACTTCTAGCCCAAGGGTTTGGCCATAAAACGATTTGGCCGCAGCCAGGTCATTTACCGAAAAACCGCTAAAGGCTTTTGAATCTGTCAGCATATTACTATCTCCTTATTATTTATGTCTGATTTCACTGTACCACGATTACTGTAGCTGTGACTGGCCGAGTGCCTTGAGAGTTTCTGCCCAATTTGTACGAACCTCAATAGCTGCCTGAGTAGCGGCATCGGCCTTGTGGGTGATTTTTTGGTAGCCATTTTGGCCCGCAACCACGCTATATGTATAGTGGATATCGACTTTTTGCAAGCCTTGCTGCTCGGCCTGCATGAGACAGTTGTCATGAAAAGTTGCGCACTGCGAACCCAGTGCCAGCCAGCGGGCGACATTAGGACTATACGGCACGCTGAGACCGACACCTATACTGGCACTGCGCTGGGTTTCAGTATCAAGCTGATCAAATATAAAGTTACCTGTCGAGTAGGTGATAAGTTTACCTTTATAGGCTTCAGTGTTTTGCACCCAGTGCGGATTATTGGCAATCAGAAAATCCGCACCGTTATCAATGATTTGGTGCGCAATTGACACCTGTACATCATCAGCTTTTGCTTGGTATTCAACACCCATTTCTGCAAAGGCAAACACGGGCATAATCTTGGCATACTTATCCACCACCTCTATCTCGCCTGCTAATGGCTTACGGTAGACATAGTGCCAGCCACAAAATGCCACTGGAAGTGCCGCTTTCTCTTCAGTCTTATCGGACTTCTGAACACGTACTGGTAGGGCCAATACTTCACACACATTCTGGGTATCCGCCGGATCAAAGGTTCCAAAGTATTGCACTCCCGCATCTTTTAAGTGTTGGCGGGTTTCAGTGAGACCCGCTTCCCCACCCTGATTGTCAGTATGATTATTGGCCAGGTCAAAAATATTGAAGTATTTGCTGGCAGCAGGCAAAAACTCCGGCCGACAGTTAAAGGTTAGCGTATCAATCTGTGTTTGATAGGGCACAATATTGTTGGTGATGGGGCACTCGAAATCTGTTGCCCAGGCATCATATTGCTCGCGGTTAAAGGTAGTGAGCTGACTGAAGGGTTGCTCGTAGTCACCATTAGCCGTCTTTTCGACTGCCCGCGCCCAAGTAACTGTACCGTTAAACAAATATTGTCCCTCGATTGTTTTGATTGTTTGAGGAGTTACCTGCGCTAGCGGTGGCGGACTATGCAACGACGTGGTTTTTGTAATATGCCAGGCCCTCACTTCTACGCCTAAAAGCAGTAATATACCC
>CAYTRU010000062.1:0-6512 GCA_964440265.1 uncultured Candidatus Saccharibacteria bacterium
TGTCAAAATATCTTAACTACTTCTTGCTCGGTCAGTATTAATATTGGTACAAGCAATATTTATGTTAAAAGTAATGACGATCAGACTGATCCAGTCAATATACAACGCACGCACTGATTAATCCTTTTCAAGGAACTGATTGAGGGCAGTGCGAACACTGCTGACACCGTGCAGGTCGGACAGCTTAGCAGCCTTGGTAGTGGCTCCGGTTTTGGCGAGAGGGCCTATAGCACCGTCAAAGCCAAGTTTCTTAGCTTCTTGCAACCGTTTTTCGGCGTAGGGAACGTGTCGGATCTCACCAGCCAGGCCAACTTCACCAAAAACCACCGCATTACGCTTCAGCTGAAGACCTTTGGTCGCTGAGCCGATGGCCAAACAAATAGCCAAATCAGCTGCTGGCTCACGGATCTGGATGCCGCCCACGATATTTATATAGATATCCTGCTCCGCCAGCTGCAGCTTGGTACGACGCTCCAGCATAGCTACTAACAGATTCAGGCGATTTAGGTCAAAGCCGCTAGCAGCCCGCTTCGGATAACCGTAGCTGGTACGATTGACTAAGGCCTGAACTTCCACCAGTAATGGCCTGGTGCCTTCCATGGTAGCCAGAACGATAGAACCGTCGCTGATTTGACGTTCTGAGAGCAGGGCAGCCGAGGGGTTCTCGACTGGCTGTAGTCCCTGCTCAACCATCTCGAAAATGCCCGTTTCATTGGTCGAGCCAAAGCGATTTTTGATGGCTCTAAGTAGTTTGAAACCACCATAGCGATCTCCCTCCAGCTGTAGCACAACGTCGACTACGTGTTCTAGTACTTTTGGCCCGGCTATGGAGCCTTCCTTGGTGACATGACCAACTAGCACGATAGCTGTATTGCTTTGTTTGGCTGCCAGCGTCAGTAGCTGCGTAGCATTCGTGATCTGGGAGACCGTACCGGCGGCCGAGGCGATAGCACTACAGCTAAGCGTCTGGATAGAATCTATAATCACCAACTTATAAGATCCGCTGGCAATAGTAGCTGCGATGTCATCAGCAGACGTACTAGTGGCCAGTTGCAATTCCGAGCGCAGCGTGCCTAAGCGTTCAGCCCGCAGGCCGATCTGATGCACCGACTCTTCGCCGCTCGCATACAGCACCGGCAAACCCGACGCCACTGCATAAGCCAGCTGTAGTAACAATGTACTCTTCCCAATACCTGGCTGACCAGCAATCAAATTGACGCTCCCGGCCACGATACCTCCACCAAATACCTCATCTACCTCCTGCATACCGCTCATCAAACGCGGTTGGTCAGCCGCCACCGAAGTAGCTACCGACTGAGCTGTCAAAAGCTGACCCCGAGAAACACTGCCGGCGATAGTTGTGGCAGTCAGTTGCTCTTGTAACGTATTCCACTCACCGCACTGTGGGCATTTACCACTATAGCTGCTACTTATAGCGCCACAATTGCTACAGACATACTGACTGGACGGTTTTTTGGCCAAGCTTCCTCCTCATCTTCTTCTAGTGTATCACCTCTGTATTAACTAACTCTTAACTCTTGCAACTTTTTTGACATTTATTGTTGGATCTGTGTTTCTTTACTATTTAACTCTGTCGACAGCTGATCCTGTTCCAGAACCACGGCATTGCGATTGGCGACTAATTGGTTGTACTGGGCTATTAAGTTTTGCACGGACTGCACTTCACGGTTATAGGTGTCTACTAAAGCATTAAAGACAGGTACTCCGGCATTATAGGCTGTCACGTCGTTATTGTTTTTTTGACTCATCAGGCTGTTTTGTTGGTCATCGATATCTTGCCGTTTACTCTTCAGGTCGGCTTCGCCAGTATCTATCTGAGACTTCAGACTAGCCAGCTCACTATCATACTGGGCAATCAAGGTGCGGCGGGAAGTGAAAGCGCTTTGGTATTGTGCAGCATACGCAGCTACCCGTGATCGTTGCGTAAAGTAGCGTCGGTAATAATCCTCCAAACCTCTGGGCAACTGGGCTACCTCCGTGCCAAAGATAGAATGCATTTCGTTGACTACATCCTTAGGCTCGGATTTTTTATAGGCTTCTATCGTACGTAAAATACGTTCGTCATGAAGATCATGCTGATAGTAGTCGAGCAGCATGGCATTGATCTTTTGTTTTTCCTCGCTGCCGAGTCGATCATAAGCAGCATGCAGCATTTCATGGGCAGCCGTTACTTGCTGCACGCCGTCCAACCGCGGATCATCGACTTCTAAGACAAAGATGCCCCCTTGTCCCCCACGATAACAGCCCAGCACGATGGTTTGTTCGCCACCATTATTCGGACACGCTTCGCTGGTGCTAAAGGTGGTCTTATCATCTATAGCTGGTCGGTTGACATAAAAAATCTTGCGCGCATAGTCAGTCAGCGTATCTTCGGAAGCCAAAGTGGCGATAGCAGCCGGCACATGGTAGTTTTGTAAGCGCCACCAGTCAATAAGATTTTGTCGATTGAGTGCTGCCCACCCCAGTAAAGCCAGCCAGAGGATCAAAAAAAACCAGGAAACTAGAGAACGATATGAGCGATGCTGTCTATATGTGGGATTCACTAGCGATGGCATAATCAAGTGTACCTTTTTTGGCTGCTACTTGAATAATATCACCCTTTTCGTACTTCTCGTCGAGTAACTGCAAAGCCAAGTGATCTTCGATAGTGTCTTGAATAATCCGTCGCAAGGGCCGCACCCCGTTACGAGCATCATAGCCATGCTCTAGTAAGTACTGCTTAGCACCGGTATTAAGCTGTAAGCTTAGACCTTTGCGCTGTAATCGACTCTTTAATTCGTTGATCTGTAGATCGATAATTTTAAAGATGTCCTGTTTGGTTAGTGCTCGAAAGACAATTGTCTTATCAATGCGATTGAGCAGCTCAGGCCGTAATAGTTTTTTCAGCTCATCTTGGACACGGGCCGTGTTGGCGGCATGCAAGTTATCTAGGTCCTTCAAATCACTAGGTTTGGTGGCATGAAAGCCAAGGCTAGCTTCTTTTTGCAGTTTATCGGCACCGACGTTGCTAGTCATAATGACAATAGTATTCGTAAAATCAATCTGCCGGCCCTTGGCATCAGTCAAGTAGCCATCTTCTAGCATTTGTAATAGCATATTGAAGACATCTGGGTGGGCTTTCTCAATTTCATCAAAGAGCACCAAGCTGTAAGGCTGCCGACGAATTTTATCAGTTAGCTGTCCGCCCTCATCATAGCCCACATAGCCGGCCGGTGCACCGACTAAGCGAGAGACATTATGATGTTCACCGAACTCACTCATGTCGATCTTCACCAGCGCATTTTCGCTACCGAAAAACTCGCGGGCCAATACACGCGCTAGCTCCGTCTTGCCGACCCCTGTGGGGCCTAGAAAGATAAAGGAACCAATCGGCCGTTTCTCGCTACCGATACCGCTACGATTACGACGCACTGCCTTAGCGACTACCGAGACTGCCTCTTGCTGGCCGATAATGTACTTAGCCAGAGTTTTCTCAAGAGTCAGTAGGTATTTGGCTTCACTGCGGATGACTTTTTTGACTGGTACGCCTGTCATGCGCGCCACTACATCAGCTAAGTCTTCACTACCCACTACCAAACGCTTGGTATGCTTGCTGCTAGCCTGGAGCTTTACGAGCTCACCGTTGATTTGCGAGGCTCGAGTTTTGGCTTTCGCAGCGCGCTCATAGTCTTCCGCTTCGACGGCTTCTTCGATCTGGGTATTTACCAGGCGCAATTCTTTTTGAAGAGCCCGCACTTCAGGGCTAGTCTTGCCTTTATCGACCCGTAAGTAAGCCGCTGTTTCATCGATCAGGTCGATAGCTTTATCCGGCATAAAGCGGTCGCTGATGTAGCGCTTGGCAAGCATGACGGCATCTTCCAAGACCTCATCACTCAAGGATACACCGTGGAAATTTTCATAACTTTTACGTAAGCCCTTGAGGATAGCCAGCGTTTCGCTAGAAGTGGTTTCCGGTACCTGGATCGGCTGAAAACGACGCTCCAGTGCAGCGTCTTTTTCGATATGCTTGGTATATTCGGAAGTGGTCGTAGCGCCGATCAGTTGGATTTTACCGCGAGCTAAGGCTGGCTTCAAAATGTTGCCAGCATCCATAGCCCCTTCGGCTGCCCCAGCCCCCACGATCAGATGCAGCTCATCAATAAAGACGATGGTCTTCGTATCTTTCTCTAGTTCAGCCATAACTTTCTTAAGGCGTTCTTCAAACTCGCCGCGATACTTCGTGCCAGCAATCATACCGGCCAAATCGAGAATGACGATACGCTTATCGAGCAGGCTGTCCGGCACATCTTCACTGATGATACGCTGGGCCAAACCTTCTACGATAGCGGTTTTACCAACACCTGGTTCACCGATCAGTACTGGATTATTCTTAGTACGACGATTCAGGATAGTGACCACACGCCGGATTTGGTTATCGCGTCCCACGACTGGGTCGAGCTTGCCTTGACGGGCCTGTAGGGTGAGATCAGTACCGAAAAAGTCGAGGGCGGTCTTTTTGCTAGTTTTTTTGCCGCTACGCCGCCGAGAATCATTGCCTGTCTCTTGCTCGTCATACTGCTGCCGATTTAGGAACTGCTCAATCTCACTCGTTAGTCCATCGATGTTAATATTCATGTCCCGCAGCAAGATGGTGGCTCGAGCATTTTTCTGGGTCAGGATGCTGTAGAGAATGTGCTCGGTACCGCAGAACTCCTGCGAATAATCCTGGGCCACATCGTAGGCCATCTTGAGAGTCAGCTTGGCAGTTTCACTCAAACCTTTCGCACCCACGTTGATGACTAGTGTTTTAGGCGTCAAGTTGAGTGCCAAGCGTGCCCGGTCAAGCGTAATGCCAGCACCCTCGAGTATCTTAGCGCCGATACTGCCGTCCTGGGCGAGCACCCCTAACAGGAGATGCTCCGTGCCCACGTAGGCACTCCCAAAGCTCCGCGCGATGGCATCAGCATGCTTCAGGCTTTGCAAAGCATTATTCGTCAAATGATTCAAAAATTCTTGGAAATCTGGGGAACTGGGCATCATAGCTTGGCTATACTCCTTTTTGCTGCGGCCGTGAGGTTCGTTGTGTGTATACGAAAAGGCCTACATCCATAGTAGCACTTAGCACTCTCATGTCAAGAGTGCCAATTCATCACTTAATTAAGTAAGTACTATAACTCCATGACACGGTGTTTGGGAGGCAGTGCATACAAAGTATGCAAAACTACATACTTTGTATGCACTTTCAGGGAACCCCGAGCTGAAAACCAGGTTTTGTTACCAATAACGGCTAGATATTGGGTAAAGTGGGGTGGCGCAGTTTGCTTTTATTCGCCGTGCTCTTCGATGGCTTCTAGCAGGGAACTCTCTAGCTCGTTTTTCTTCTTCAGCTTAGGGATTTTGGGCAGTTCAGTGGTTTCCACTTTGCCTTCTTGGGGCTGATCAGCAGTAAGCGCACTGGGCTCGGTAACAACGGATGCAGCGCTAGCAGATATAGTATCCGGCGCAGTGCTTGAAACTGTCACTTGTTCGGCCTCAATATCCAGTTCATAGCCAGTGAGCTTGCTGGCTAGGCGGACATTCTGACCGTTTTTTCCGATAGCAATGCTTTGCTGATCCTCTGGCACGATGACTCGAGCTTTTTTATGCTTCTCGTCAATAATCACTTTGCTAACCTTGGTTGGACTGAGAGCCTGGGTAATATATGCGACTGGCTCCTCAGCCCAAACAATGATGTCGATCTTTTCCTGCTCACCGACCTCAGAAACCACTGCATTAACGCGGGTGCCATGACCACCTACAAAAGTGCCAACTGGGTCAACGCCAGGCACATTGCTAGCGACAGCGATCTTACTACGAACGCCGGCTTCTCGGGCGATGTCTTTGATAACTACGGCATCACTTTCCATCTCCGGCACCTCAGCCCGAAATAGCCATTCGATAAACTGCGTGTTACCGCGAGACACCACAAGTTGGGGTCCACGGAAGCCCCGTTCTACATCTTTCAGGAAGACTTTTAAACGCTGACCAGGGTAGTAACGCTCACCTTGAATCTGTTCGCTGCGTGGCATGATGCCTTGCGCCTTGCCTAGGTCGATGCGACAAATATTACCTTCCACGCGAGCCACCGTGGCGTTAATAACGGTGCCGATTTTATCTTCGTACTCAGCCATAACGATCTCGCGCTCGGCTTCACGCAGCCGCTGCAAAATAACTTGTTTTGCAGTCTGCGCCGCTACCCGGCCGAATTCCTGGGCTTGCTCGTGGATCTCGATAGTTTCGCCCACTGCAGCGTTTTTGCGTCGGACCTGTGCTTCTTTCAGGCTGATTTCAAAGGCTTCGTTTTCCACCTTGTCGACGATCTCTTTCGTGATATAGGCATCGACATCGCCGGTGTTCAGGTTCATAGTCACCCGAATCTCTTGTTCGCGGTCTCCATAATCTCGCCGATAGGCGGCTGCCAAGGCCTGTTCGACCACCTCTTTTACGGCTTCTTCGGGTAAATTTTTCTCCTC
>CAYTRU010000063.1:0-6507 GCA_964440265.1 uncultured Candidatus Saccharibacteria bacterium
TCTACTATTTCGCCATTACTATATTGGTATCTACCGGTACCATGCCAGAGATGAGTCTGTCGCATAGCGGTCGTATAGTCAGTTACTTCTTTTTCTGAGTATGGTTTTAGCGGTAGGCTACTGAGTTTTTCTTGGCGACTACGGTAGCTGTGCTTTATGAGCGTATCGCTTTTGGTAGTTCGAGCAATCTTTGCTGAGACATGGTGCGGCAAGTGTTTGGCGGCATCGGTCCAGAACTGCTTTTTGTATCTATCTGATTCGGATAGTTTAGATCGTTGTCCCATCTTATAAAGCAGGATACTTGAAAATAGTTTAATATAAAACCATGAGCCAACAAGAACTAGCTGACGGCACGGTACATACGCTACCGGCTGACTTAAGAAAAGCACTCGTCGCCGCAAAAATACAAGCGATCTGGCAGAGCCTTACGCCACTAGCGCGCAACGAGTGGATTTGCTGGACCGTGACGGTCAAACAACAGAAAACCCGAGACGAGCATGTTGAACGAGTAGTCTCCGAACTCAAGGATGGGATGCGACGACCTTGTTGCTGGATAGGTTGCATCCACCGTACAGATAAAGCCATAAGTCCATCAGTTCAGTGGGCGCTTGATAGGCAGTCTAAATCCAAATAAGAACACCGCAGTGGAACTTATCAGGACAAAAATCATGAGGTCCTGTCATGACTCAGAACGAAATTTCATCCATAAGCTGACAGGAAGAATCATTGGAAAGAAAAATACTTAATCTCGCCAAAGCGCTATATCCATCCAGGATCTCTGAAATAGCTCGCTATCTCCTTAAAGATGAAGCCATAAGCGGGAAATTCATACTGGGCGCAACGATACTCGCTCTCTTGGCCGCCAATACGGCGCTGGCCGCTCATTATGAAGCCCTATGGAATACGCACTTAAGTGTTGGCCTCGGGAGCCGGGTGATTGATAAGGACCTTCGCCACTGGGTAGATGAGGGCCTGATGGCTATCTTTTTCTTGGTTGTTGGCCTAGAGCTAAAGCGGGAGCTTGTATATGGGGAATTAAGGAAAATTAGGACGGCAGTATTACCATTTGCAGCCGCGCTGGGCGGTATGGCTGTCCCGGCTATAATTTATCTAGCCTTTAACTTATCGTCGAAAGCAGCCAATGGCTGGGCAATTCCAATGGCAACCGACATCGCCTTTGCTGTCGGTATAATGGCCCTACTAGGTAAGGGGATTCCTGCTTCGCTACGGTTGTTCCTGCTGACACTTGCCATAGTGGACGATGTAGGCGCAATAATTGTCATTGCTGTATTTTATAGTCATGGTCTTAATCTACTCATGCTGGCTGCGGCAGCTCTCGTCTGTGCAATACTGGTGTTGCTGGGTAGATCACGCAAGCTAACTATGCTGGTCTACGTGCTGGGTAGTATCGTGCTGTGGCTTGCTATTAACGCTTCTGGAATCCATGCCAGCATCGCTGGAGCGATTATGGGGCTACTCGCGCCCGTTGCAGCATCGCGTGGCGATAAGTCGATAGCAGAACGCGCTGAGCAGGCTATGATTCCAATCTCAACATTCATTGTCGTGCCATTGTTTGCATTTGCCAATACTGGAGTTGTTCTGTCGTTACACAGTTTCCAGAACAGTTCCGTACTGCCCGTTGCGGCGGGCATTATCGTTGGTCTAGTTGTTGGCAAAGTAGTGGGTATTGTGGGAGCCTCATGGCTGATGGTTCGACTTAAATATGCTGATTTGCCAAAAGGATCTAGCTGGAGACACATGATTGGTATAGGCTTACTCGCGGGGATTGGCTTCACGGTTTCGATATTTGTTACTGAGCTTGCCTTTAATTCAGAGCATTTTATTACAATTTCGAAGCTCAGTATCTTCCTGGCGTCGGCAATCAGCGGTGGCCTGGGGCTGATGTTTATGAGGCGCATAACCCGCAGTAAGGCCTAGTGATGCGGTATAATCCGTACTCGTGAAGTCCCCAGCTACTCGATAATCTTATTGAAAAGTATTAAATAATCTTTTGGCGCTATCTAACTCTGCGGGGCTAATAGGTTCTCGTAGTTTTGCTTCGGGGTTTGGTAGTTCATTCAGTAGCATGTAAGGCCCATCGGCGGTTGTCCTGAATGAATTGAAGGTCAAAGTTACGCAAGCGTGCGCTAAAGGAATGTGAGTTTGATGAAAAACACCTGGCTCAATGAAGTGTTGATTACCGGTAGTGATCTCGCGGTTTTCTCTGATACTTGCATTAACTGCGACGCCTTCACTTAATAGAGCTTCGGTCTGATCTTGGTTAATAGTTTTACCATAAACCGTGTATTGGTTGTCGTGGCGTTGATCATTGTTACTACTACTACTACTACTACTACTACTTTGTCGCACGTCAATTATGGAATCCGTATATGTCCCATATAGAACAGTTGAAGCAATGTGTCGTGGGTGGTTATGAATTATGTCTGTCTGTTGGGCTGCCCGTCTTACCTCTTTAGGCCATACATGCAGTCTCAAGAAACCTAAATCAGGATAGATGCCGAGATTGTATATTTAGAAGCCCATTGGTTGCCACTCAGACGGATATCTTTCCAGATTCGGTATGCTCTCGGTAACGACGGGATCTGATAATTCGAGCAGAAACGCACCTGCACGCCTGCAGAATTCTTCATGAGAAATGGTCGTTCTCTCCTGAAAACGTGGTTCGACGGGTGATCTGGGAGGCAAAATACCATGTTCACTTAGACGAGGCATCGTATGACGACATTACCATATCAATACGTAAGCGACAAGGCAGGCTGGGCTTTTTAGTCTGATGATTTTTATGCGCGTAATACTACTACTCAAATTATCCAGAGGTTGTTAGAAAGTAAGCAGTAGGGGTATACTCTGATTTAATGAAGCAAAAAAAGGTAATTTACGTTAACCGAAAGGATGAAATCGTTGGTAACGGTACGATTGAAAATGCTTATAAAAGCGGTAACGTACTTCGTATCGTACGTATTTTTATAATCAATGACAGAGGAGAGGTATTACTTCAAAAAAGAGCAAAAAAAGACTCTTCCTCTTCGAAATGGGATCAATCTGCCGGCGGTCATGTCGATGAAGGGGAGACGTATACACAGGCGGCAGAAAGAGAACTCTTCGAGGAGATGGGCATACATGGAGTAAAGCTAATTAGAATTGATAAGTTTTATACTGAGGATCAGCCGTTTGAACATCTTAGAAGACGCTTTAATGTGTTGTATTACGGAACATATAGCGGTCCAATTTCCATAGACAATGATGAAGTCGCGGACTACCTATGGGTCTCTAAGCCTAAACTCGACGACTGGATACAAAAGAGCGGGGAAGACTTTACAAATGGCTGCCTAGTTTCTTATGAAAAATTGCTTAGTTATGGAGCGTTACATGCTCTGTAACTTTTGTCCCTGGTTCTAGAGCAGCAACTGCCTCCTTCTGTAGGCTCTTACAAAAATTAGCAGGCCTGTAGATTATCGGCAAATCCCCTCAGATGCTTTATGCTATGTGCATAATGAGGGGTATAGAAAACAGCAACCATTTCACTGTAGACCAAGGTGGACAAGCCATGGTAAGAGCGCTCTTCGAGACTGCTTATAATGAACGTGTATACAATCCAGCGGAAGACGCAAATGCACTTGACGCTCTAGTTTGTACACGACAACAGTGGGCAGAGCAGGGTAAAACTGTGGTATTCACAGCGGGTGGGTATGATCTAGCACACTTAAACCATACTGCCAGTCTCTTGAGGGCAAAAATTCTGGGGGCCCGCCATCGCTACGAGACTCTTGATGGTGACTCGCATTGGCTCGATCTCTCCCTTGAGGAGCAGGCAGATATTACTGCTGAAAGTTTTAAGAATGATACGGTGAAGCTAGTTGTGAGCGTTAAGGGGGATATTGAACTCGGTCAAAGAAAAAGCTTTCAACCGGACAAAGGGAACGTACAAAGGCCAATTCAAGATTGGCGCACACGTGTTATGACGCTGCTTTCCATTGGCATGCCGAGCACTTTTTCATGCAACCCGAATCAACTCGTAGACGCAGTAACTATAGATGATAATGTTGATCCGCGACTTGCAGAATCTTCGAATAGAAATCTCGTCGAACTCGTTCGTACGCTCGATCCGGATGTTTGGCAGATATACTTCGAATCAACCCGATTACTTGATTTCGTCGCTCGCGGGGAATTAGGTGGCAAGACCCGAGTATTCAAGTCAGAATCAGGAGATTATTTTATAGATGGTCAGCGCAATGAACCCTTAAGTACCACGCTCGTCGTTAATAAGATACTCGGTAGATTGTCGACAGGAAGTATGATCGACTATGATCAGACCTAAAGAGGTTGTGTAGGGTGGCTAAAAGACCGGCGATAGCTCTCGCGTTTATTATTTAGCCCTGAACTTTTAGTAGTGAAAATAAATGCCTGGATGCTGATCAAGAACTCCGTATTCGCTCTATTATTTCTGATGTTGAAGTTATTCGGAGTTCTTCAGGATGAACAATAATCAGTGAGGTGTCGGCGAGCTCTCTCTGCCACACTAATCTTTCGGCTATGGTGCAGTCGCTGCTCAACACTACAACGTCTGGCTTTAGTAGCTTCGCAGCCGTCAAGGACGCTGGAATCTCATGGTCATACTCACCTTCGGTTAGTAATGTGTAATCTACCACTTTGAGCGCATCCACTATTATAAGTCGAGCCTGCTGGTCCATGATAGGCCGGGAGGATCCCTTTCGTTGCTGGAGTCGTTCGTCGGTACTAACTCCCACTATGAGCCGGTCACCCTGTTGTGCTGACCATGTCAAATAGGCAAGGTGGCCAGGATGAAATAAGTCATATGCTCCATGAGCGAACACCAGAGATTCATTCTTGTGTGTTTCACGGATTGCTTGCAGGTGAGTTGCCTTAATTATCATAACTATTTTATATAATAATATTATACACGACACAATACTTCAGGTATTGTACTGCCCACGTACCTCTTCTAGTAGAAATAGCGTACATTAAACCGTGCGTCGTGCTTCGCCGGGGAAAGGATTGCCGACCGAACCCACCCGTTAACCTATCATGACTATTCAAAACAAGAGCCACTTCTTGCGGTGCGGTTCTTGTTTTGGAGCTATTATAGACGCAATCGCAACTGGAATTATAAATAGCACAAACCATTTACAACTTACCTTTCTAATTACAGCCCCAATGATCACGCTTTTCGCGCAAAAACAACAATATGACTCCCGCTCTTATCTTCTCGCGCAAGGCGCATAGATCCTATTCCCGTCTGGTCTTTTCCGTTCTGCCCCTCAAAACCACGGGTATATACACTGTACTCAAAGCCTAGATCATTGAGTTCTTTATCTAGGAAATCCACCGTAACGATAGGTGGAAATATGTGACTTTCATCCCTTCGATATGGGTCTTTGGTGGGGTCAACATTATGACGGAGCCAAGAGTCCGGATTTGGACAAACAATATGCAGGAAGCCGTTAGGCTGCAGGACACGATTTGCTTCCGCAAGTGCTCGCTCCGGATGACTAATATGTTCCAATACGTCCCACTCCACTATGCCCAGTAGCGTGCCAGATTCATACGGTAGAGATTCGGCCCCAGCTAGCTTAAAAGGGGGTCGCTCTGCCTCGTCAAGCAAACTAACGCCGCTCTCCGTAATGTCGGCTCCCACAACCTTGAGTTGGCTAAGTACTGGCATTTTACGAACTATTCTATAGAATGGCGCTGTTCCACAGCCAATTTCTGCTATTAAGCCACCGCTGGAATGCTCTAAATCAAAGAAATCTATAATGGTTTGGGTTCTGTCATAGAATTTGGTGTCTAAATCTAATAATGAGAAATTCCCTCTTCGTCCTGAAGTCCCTAGAAAATAAGACTCGTCATAGAAATCTGAAGAGCTATTAGTCGTATGAGATGACTGAGAATTAGTTGGCATCTTTGAATTTTAGCATGAAAAGAAGCCCGAGAGTGTCGATCTTGCATCAATAATTTCATGGAGGGCTATCCTCTACACACAGGCTGCAGTAGTTTGCCACCCTTGCGCTGGAGCCTCACTGTCGTATGATAGTCCTATATCAAACAAAAAGACTTCCTAAGAAGTCTTTCATACTGCCAATACTTGGAGGGTCACCATAGACGTTATCGCAACTATGATCAGGCAATCTGCTGTTCAAGTTTCGTAAACCTGCGATCTACTTCGGCTTCTTGTGTCTCCGCCTGTTGATGGATCTGCTCAATGGCTTCACTCACGCCAGCAAAACCATCTTGCATCTCTTGCCTTAGAGTGGCAACGTCTTCTCTCGTCGCCATATCAGTCCTGATAGACTGCTCGGTCTGAGAAAGCCGAGAGTCTATGAATTGCTTTAGATCGTTCAATTGCTCATCTGTCATGACTTTATTATATCAAACAAAAAGACTTCCTAAGAAGTCTTTCATACTGCTAATACTTGGAGGGCCAGGTGGGACTCGAACCCACGACATTCTGCTTAAGAGGCAGACGCT
>CAYTRU010000064.1:0-6505 GCA_964440265.1 uncultured Candidatus Saccharibacteria bacterium
GTTTCGTTTTTTTATCTGGCGGTAACCAGCACGATAGTCTTAGTCAAAAACCCCCGCAAGCCACTACATATTAGTCTCGCTGCAGCACTTATGATGTCTGGGCTATGGTTGGTAGGAGTGGCGGGTCTCAATACCGCCTGGGGTGAGAGTGTTTATTATGGTCGCCTTGTGTATGTTGCAGCTATAATGGGCCTGGTATCTGTCTATCTATTTGTTTATTTCTTTGCAGAGTCGACAAAGACAAAACTTACGTGGGCCTTAAAGCCACAGAAGGCCTTACTGATCTCTGGCTTACTTACAGTGTGTGCCTTCACACCCTTCTTGCTGAAAGGTGTGAAGGTGATGGAAACAGGTAAGCTACCGATCCCGACATTTGGTCCAGCTTATGTGCTATTTGTCCTCTGGCTGGGGTTTACTGCGGTATCAATAGCAGCCCTCTTAATAAAAACATACCGATGCTCTGAGGGTAGTCAGCGTAGCCAAGCAAAAATTATATCGCTAGGCCTTTGCTTATTTATAGCTACAGCGATCACGACTAATGTAGTATTGCCGCAGATTTTACATAATCATCAAACCTCGCGATTAGCACCGCTGAGTACCGTAATCCTAGCTTTTTTTCTCAGCTATGCGGTCCTAAAACATCATTTTTTAGATATCCGTTTGATCCTCGCTCGCTCGCTCGCCTATCTGCTGCTGCTATTTGCTTTGGTCGGAGTGTATGCTGTGCTAGTTTTCGGATTAACCAAACAAATCCTGGGCAGTGATTCTGCGCTTTCCCAGCAGGTGATACCAATTGTAGTGGCAATCTTGCTAGCACTTACTGAGCCATCCCTCAAGAGATTTTTTGATAAGGCAACTAATCGGATTTTCTACCAAGATGCCTACGACACGCAGGTTTTCTTAAACGAATTGAACGCTGCCCTGGTAGGGACGGTGAAGCTACGTCTACTAATGACCCAGGCTATAGAGGTAATTGCCAAACATCTTCGGCCCCAGTACTGTCTGCTGAGTGTGCGCCAGGCGAGCATCGATGACTTACGTATCGTGCAAGGTAATTTACCAAAGTTTTCGCCAGATGATCTGGAAATTGTCCATCTTTTGCTGCCAAAGCTGGGCCTCAAACAAATTGTAACTGATGACCTGGAAGTTAGTTCAGGCAATCGTCTCAAAGATGTGCTGACGCAGACTAACGTGGCTGTTATCAACCGGTTGGCTATCTCGCAGGACAAATCCAGGCAAACGACGGCCTATATGGTCTTAGGTGGCAAAAAAAGTGGCTATCAGTACACGAGGCGAGACTTAAAAATTATCGATATCGTGGCTGACCAGCTCGTTATTGCTATGCAAAATGCCCTCCGGTTTGAAGAAATTGAGAATTTTAACCACACCTTACAGGAGCGGATAGCACAAGCAACAAAAGAGTTGCGTCGTACCAATGATAAACTGCGCGCTTTAGATGAGATCAAGGATGACTTCATCAGCATGGCGAGCCATCAACTGCGGACACCGCTAACCAGTGTGAAAGGCTATCTAAGCTTGGTGCTCGAGGGGGATGCTGGCCGGGTTCCGCCAACCCAGAAGAAGCTATTGCAGCAAGCATTTTTTAGCTCACAACGCATGGTGTATCTGATCGCTGACCTGTTAAATGTTTCACGCCTAGGGACGGGTAAATTTACCATCGACCGTGCACCGGTTGATCTGACACGGGTCGTGGCTGAGGAGGTAGAACAGCTTCAGGAAATGGCTGCAGCCCGCGAGCTGACGCTAACTTTTGACAGATCAAAAAATTTTCCAGAGCTCATACTAGACGAGACCAAAACTCGTCAGGTGATTATGAACTTTATCGATAACTCCTTGTACTACACGCATGCTGGTGGTCATGTCACCGTTCGCCTGATCGATAAACCAGATAGCATACAACTGCGTATCGAAGACAACGGCATTGGCGTGCCGAAACGTGAGCAGCAGCACTTGTTTACCAAATTTTATCGAGCTGTAAATGCTCGTAAAACTCGCCCAGACGGTACTGGCTTAGGCCTCTACATGGCCAAAAAAGTTATTCTCGCTCAAGGCGGAACGGTGGTCTTTGAAAGTCAGGAGGGCCAGGGCAGCACCTTTGGTTTCGAATTTCGCAAAGCAGATTTGGCTGCACCCTCGACTGGTCCGGCTGAGCCATTTACGTTCTTTTAGACGGTGTTTCTTAAATCCGTTATAGTGGTACCATTGTTACTAGTAACGTTTCTAACTCTATTTTATGCATAACACGCTGCTCATAGCACTTCTGGCAGGCCTCGGCGGTATGATAGGCTGGGGAGCCGCTGACTTCTTTGCCAAAAAAACCGTCGATACTATTGGGGCTATAAAAAGCTTAGTCTGGGCGCATAGTTTCGGCACCCTATTATTCATCGTATTGGCACTAGGACAACTCCTTGTGTTCAAGCACGCAGTCCAGTTACCCACGACCACTTTTACGTGGGCTGGGTTGCTGGGTTTTGGAGTGCTCCAGATGGTGGTGTATTGGTTGGTCTACGAAGGCTTTAGCAAGGGTAAGCTCGCGGTGCTCAATCCAGTGTTTGCTTCCTTTCCTGGCATTGTAGCCTTGTTTTCTATCATCTTTTTTGGCGAAAAACTGCAGCTGTGGTCTGCAGTGGCCTTGGTGGCTCTATTTGGCGGTATGCTACTAATCAACGTGGATCTAAAGGAGTTACGATCCAAACAGCTGACTATCATACCCGGCCTAAAAGAAATGGTCGCCGCCGCTTTATTGGCTGCTATCTGGACAATCGGCTGGGACAGATTTGTAAGTGGCAAAGACGCATTTTCCTATGCTTTGCTGATGTATATATTTATGACGGGGGCAGCTTACGCATTAGCCAAGTTAATGAGGGTAACGCTCGGGGGTATTGAGCCTGGTTTATGGAAGTTTCTGGTCCTGATAGGGGTAGGCGAAACCTTGGCCTATCTGGCAATTAGTTGGGGCTATAGTGCTACACCACTTACTGCGGTCGTCGCCTTAGTCAGTGGTAGTTTTTCGGTGCCAACTATAGTGCTAGCTTATATCTTTTTAAAAGAACGTATTACGGCAGTACAAGTCGGTGCAATCTGCAGTATTCTAGTCGGTATCGTGATGCTGGCTCTCAAATAATTTAGAAATTTGGTAGAAGCGCTTAAGCTTTGCTACAGTTAACAAAGTCTTTAGCAGGTAATCAATGCTTATTACGAATACTGAAATCCAAGATATCATACAGCAGGCCAGGTCCCTGACCCATGCCACGCCCTTTTTCTTTACTAGCCGGGATATTTTACAGAAAAATTATCATATATTTGACACGCTATTCGACGGGGCTGAAATAAATTATGCTCTCAAGGCAAACTCCGACCTGAAAATCCTCAGCTTCCTCAACGAACTGGGAGCTGGTTTCGAAGCTGCCTCTGGCTTTGAGGTAGAAACCCTATTAGATCTCGGCGTGGAACCACATCGTATCTTGTACGGTACCGCTATTAAGCCATCTGCACACATTGATTTTGCTTACAGAACGGGTGTTCAGCGTTTTGCGGCCGATTCTAGAGAGGAAATAAAAAAATTAGCTGAGCACGCTCCTGGTGCTAAAGTGTGTGTTCGGACTATCGTCGATGACAGTGGCAGTGTGTTTGTTATGTCAGACCGTTTTGGTGCGCCGGCTGATACTGTCAAAGAGCTAATGCTGTATGCCAAAAGCTTGGGTTTGAAAACGTACGGTATCAGTTTCTATGTGGGTTCCCAGGCTGCCCATGCCAATATGTGGGCTAAGGGCGTGCAAAAAGTAGCGCCCATTATCCAAGCGTTGTACGAGGAAGGAATAACCCTGGAAGTGCTCAATATCGGTGGCGGCTTTCCGGTGCACTACGATAATCACCAAGATGCACCGGAACTCCATGAGATTGTTATGCAGCTGCACAACGAGCTTGAGGTCTTACCGTACCTACCAAAGCTCATCATGGAACCGGGACGAGGGCTGGTAGCTACCTCAACGGTAGTCGTCAGTGAGGTGATTGCTCGTAGTCACCGCGCCGGTAAACCCTGGCTCTGCATGGATGCCGGTATTTACAATGCTTTTTATGAAGCTATGATACACCAGGGGGCGACCAGGTATCCGGTACGTCCATTGCATCCTTCGCCGGAATCTATGGAGTCGTTGCAATTTACCTTGGCAGGGCCAACAGGGGATAGTCTCGATATTATTGCCCGAGATGTTAGTTTGCCGGCTAATGTCGATGTCGGCGATAAGTTAGTTTTCGAACATGCCGGGGCCTACACCTTAGCTCTGGCTAGTCGCTTCAATGGCTTCCCGGAACCCGCCCTCTACATAGGTTGACAATTTTTCCTAAAGAGCTTACGTTTATAAGAGGTACATATCTGAAATCAATGATGAAAAAAAGTAACATATATCAAAAGTTGCTGGGCGGCTATTTCACGATCCTGGTATGTTTTTGGTTGTGGTTACTCGTGACTCATCATAAGAGTGGGGATGCGAACTACTGGTATTCATTTCTATTCGGTCTGATCCCTTTATTTGGTGGACTGGTCGGTATGTTCAAGGCGAGGATCTGGGGTGGCCTCAAGAGTGCTCTAGGCAAAGCCGTGTTTTTTGTATCCTTGGGTCTTACTCTTTGGGGTCTTGGCGAGACGGTGTGGTCATTTTATAACTTCTTTCGCAATGTGCCAGCGCCGTATCCGTCTCTGGCCGATCTAGGGTTTGCACCTAGTATCTTCTTTTGGATCTTGGGCACTGCCTATCTCTCGATCGCTACGGGAGCTTGGTTTGCACTCAAGCGCTCTAAAAAGGCAAAGCTACTTATGTTTGTGGTACCGCTTATTTTTATAATACCTTCTTACTATCTACAGGTACATGTGGCTCGTGGTGGCGTGCTGGTGCCGCAGCAGGATGAAGGTATATTGAAACCTATACTCGACATCGTCTATCCGTTTGGCGATTTTTTGGCTTTGACGCTGGCTGCAGTAGTCTTTACACTGTCCTACCGTTACTTTGGGGGTTTATATCGCCGAGCTGTCAGTTTTTTGCTGGCCGGCCTAGCTGTCATGTACGCTGGCGACTCGATCTTTTCCTGGTCAACTACTAAAGGTACCTACTACAATGCTGACTGGGGTGATTTAACGCTGACTCTCGGCCTCTTCCTTATTACTTACGGTATTTTGGCCTTTGCCACGAAACCAGTGGCTGCTGCCATAGAGGGAAAAGCCAAAGAGTAATGGATATCTACGCCCAAATAGCTGTCAAAATTATCGCGGCCCAGGAAGCGATTATCGGCCCAGTGGCGGTAGAACAGGCGAAGCAGGTGACCGGCATACACGTGGATTGGGTCAAACAGCAGATCTCGATCGACGGTGATGAGGCGGCGGCCATCGACCAGTTGGTGGAACAGTACAAAGGTTTATTCGGACAGATCTCAGTGGAGGTGTGCAAGGAGTCGGCAGCTCCGCTCGCTCGGCAACTGTCATCTGATGATGCGCTACCGAAAGTGTTCCAATAAAACTCGGTCTAAATAAAAAGGTACGCGCATATGAGTATGGTGGGAAATAGTAAGCGCAAACAACTAGAACGTGATATCGAACATGTCACGCAGGAAATGTATAAGCGCAATAAGGAGCTCGCCGAGACTAACAAGACGCTCTCGCTGCTTAGAACTATCGATTCACTAGTGCTGGAGTCGCATATGTCGATCAGCAATGTTTGCCAGCGCATCACCGAAGCAATTAGCGAGGCCACAGATTACTCTTTTGTGGGCTTATTTACGCACTCCTTGCGCTCTAAAGATGAGCTGGCACTATTTGGTTGGAGTGGTAAGAATCCGCTGGGAGTTACAATGCCGATTCGGTTCAGTCATCCTCTACATCTGAAACTAAACAATCCTTGGCTGCAAAAAGCTGGCGGTGATCTCATGTCGTTAAGCGATATGGAGGCCAGTGATATCGCAGCCTCACTAGGCACTTCCCCGGCCGATATTACCCAGCTGATCACCCACACTGCGATCAAGGCTTTATATGCAGTTAGATTGTATGTGCGGCACCGTTTGATCGGTGTGCTCGTGGTGGGCTTCACTAGTCAAAAGGCAGAAATAGACCCCTCTGATATTCTACTGATCGATCGACTGAGCGAAAATATCGGCGTGGCGCTGGACAACAAATTGTTGTTTGAAGAAAACCAGCATGTCTTGCACCAACTACGTGAGTCAAATACCAAGCTCAAGGCTCTCGATGAAGCTAAAGATGATTTCATCAGCATGGCTAGCCACCAGCTACGGACACCGCTGACCAGTGTGAAAGGTTATATGAGCATGGTACTGGAAGGCGATGCCGGCAAGATTACGCCAACCCAGAAGGAGCTGTTGCAGCAAGCGTTTTTTAGCTCCCAGCGCATGGTGTATCTGATCGCCGACCTGCTAAATGTCTCACGACTAGGGACGGGCAAATTCGTGATCGATACGATGCCAGTTGATCTGGCAA
>CAYTRU010000065.1:0-6458 GCA_964440265.1 uncultured Candidatus Saccharibacteria bacterium
TGAAGTTAGTGGAAGTATAACAAAGGGGGGGTATGCTAGTGCGCAGTATAAGATATTTGTCGATGGCGCACAGTTGACAACTCAGAAGGCAGTACCTGGCAGTGGTGACTATAGTGACACTTTTGATGCTGTTTCTCTGTTTGGGCCATCGCCGGGCTCAACCCATACCTTTAAGCTTAGAGTCTATCTTTATGATAGTGGCGGGCATCAAGTTAATACAGATGAGGAAGATTACAGCATTCCTAGATCTTGTGGCGGCGGTGTCAGCGGTGGTGCCACAGGCCAGTGCAGGACGCTCACGGTGCATGATTTTGGTAAGCAGAATACACCGGGTATACCACCGCCTGGCGATGTCTGGGCCGTTAAGGGTGCGGATGAGTGGAAAAGTAATACCATCGTCAATGTGACAGATAGCAGTGGCCATGTCTGGGTTAATAATGATCGTATCGGTAATGACGACCAAGAAACCTATAATTACGGGCCATCGTTGGGTACACATATGATTATTACCATAACCAGGCAAATACATGTGCAGACACACCTAAACAAATGGTATTGGGTAACCTATAGCAACCAGGGTACGGGAACATACCAGTGCTATCATGCCAGCTGTCAGGTAGTGAGCGCTATAACAGGGACTGGACCGAATGATGTGGTGCTGGCTGGGGGCCAGTATAATGTCACCGTGAAGGTTACCAATGATAATCCCGATCCGGCTGGTGAAACTTTGCCACAAGTGTTGTATGGACATAATTTCGACATAACTGATGGGGCAGGAGCTCATCCTACGGGCTTTAGCCTAGCAAAAGGGGAATCTCGGACCATGAATTACAGTGGCACGGCTCCACCGAGCGGGGGGCCGTATACCGGCACGATCCCCAGCCTTTACCCTGATTATTATGGCCTGGTAGGAGTCGGCCCTAATTGCGGTCCGATCACCTACAACGCCTATGTGCCATTTAGTTTGTCGCCTCATGCTGATCCCACAGCTTTGTCGCCAACTGATCAAAGTGCAACTAATGTTCACTACCACACCTATGTAGTGAACTCAACACCTGTCGCGGTAGCGGCTACCCACACGAGCGTATTTTACGAAGATCCGGCAGCAGGGGGACATAATGTCCTAGCCAGTAGCGGTGGTTTCATAGGCTGGCCGCCGGGATCTACTGACACGTTGCTTGGTGACCATGACCCTAGACCCCTTAATGCCGGTGATAAATATTGTTCAAAGATTGATCTGAACTGGACTGCAGGCTACGTTGGCCCGGGGGGTGCTACTGACTTGGTTGGCCAAAATACTCCTGGTAGCGACTTCAACTGTCATGATATTCACAATAAACCATACTTTGAAGCAAATGGTACGACTATCATGAGTGGTGGTGAGTTTAGTACGGTCGATGCCAGCTGTAGCAATACCGGTACGTTAGGTGGTTGGTATAATAATAGCAGCGCCAACTTTGGTTCTGGCGGCTCACTTGGTACCCTGGCTTTGTCCCAGATTACAGGTGTTGGCAGCGCTCGCTCAAGTCCGGCAGGGCCACCAACTGGTTTAGCCTTTGCGAATACCGGGGTTTCTGTCACATCAGATACAGAAAGTCCAGCCTTAGGCGGTAACTTTGGTGGGGCGCGTTGTCTGACTGCTCCAAGTTCACCAGACCCGGCTCATGTAGGATCGATAGTACAGGGTCCCGGTACGATATTTGCTGGTGATAATTTTGCCTACTTCGTGATCGGCGACGTGTATATACCAGGTAATATCGTGTATGATCAATCCGTTCCTTGGACCCTAGACACCATTCCTTCCTACACGATCGTAGCTACGGGGAACATCTACATCGATCCTAGCGTAACTCGACTAGACGGTATGTACGTAGCGCAAAATACTGGGCCCGGAGGCAATAAGGGTAAGATATTCACTTGTGCGAGCGGGTATCACCCGGTTACTACTAATATATTTGATACCTGTAAAAATCAACTGGTTGTTCACGGCAGTTTTGTGGCCGACCAAGTGAATTTGATGCGAACCTTTGGCTCACTACGTGATCCTAGTGCTGGACCTTGTAGCAATGCGGGTATCCAAGTTGTTGCTAGTTGTGCTGCTGAAATCTTCTATCGTAGCCCTGAGTCGTATCTGGCGAAGCTATCTGGTATGGTCAAGCCGAACATCGGTTCTTGGGATGCCGTTACCACGTTGCCACCGGTGATACCTGACACGGGGCATGGCGCACCACCACCGCCTCCTGGTCCTGGTCCCTCTCCTACTCCTCCGACTCCTACACCTCCTACGCCCACGCCACCTACTCCTACTCCTCCGGGTCCAACGCCCCCCGGCGGCACGGACTGATAGGATTGCATCGTCGCTGCAACATGCTATGATAAAAGCTGTAGTATCTATCGCTCACAGTAGGGTAAAATAAAGAAATAAATGTATAGCATACCTAGCAAACAGGAAATATAGATCATGACAACGGGTGGGGCCAAGCTAAAAAATCGACAATCACGTCCTAGCGACTGTGGGTTTTATATCGACTGTAATTTCTTGCCTAGTGATGATATCGCTTATGCTATAATCGGACTGGATTATGAACTCATTTTTTAGCGGCACCTCTGAATTTTTCGGTCTGGATATCGGCACTACCGCTATCCGTCTCGTAGAGTTGCGTGGTAATGCTAACCCTAAGGCCCTCGTCAAGTATGCCTACATACCGCTCGATAGCACCTTGGCTATCAGCGATTCCAAGGCCGACCGTCAAAAGTTGGCCCAAGTAGTCGCGCAGCTAGTATCCCAAGCCAATGTTACAACCAAAAATGTAGCTGTCGGCATCCCCTCTAGCCGGGTGTTTACTGCCGTAGCTGACGTCGATCGCTTGCAGCCCAGCGAACTTGCAAAAGCCATCCGCTATCAGGCAGATTCATTAATTCCGACGCCACTAGCTGAGTCCAAGATGGACTGGGCACTTATCGGTGATTCTCCAAACAACAAGACGAAGCAAGAAATTCTCCTCAGCAGCGTACCAAATAATTTTGTCGAAACTCGACTTGATATGCTGGAGGCTATCGGTTTGAACGTCATCGCCTTTGAACCAGATAATCTGGCGATGGCTCGAGCATTAGTAGCAGCTGACGATACGGCTCAGCTACTCTTAGATATCGGTCGGCGTTCAACTGACTTGGTAGTTGTAGTGGGTGGCGTGCCACATCTGACACGTAGCATTGCTACCGGTGTAGAGGCCGTGATCCGGGCGGCTACCCAAAACTTAAATATCGATGAGAAGCAGGCTGAGCAGTTTGTATTTAAGTTTGGGCTAAGCAAAGATAAGCTTGAAGGCCAGGTACTACAAGCGGTAATCGGTACTATCGAGTTACTTACCACCGAAATTGAAAAATCTATTAAATTTTTCCATACTCGTTATCCGGCTACCAAAATCGAACGCTTGATAGTTACTGGCGGTGCCTCTGTTATACCAGAATTTCCGCTTTACTTGGCTAATAAATTTAGTCTTAATATTGAGATTGGCAATGCCTGGCGCAACGTGACATTTAGTCAAGATCGACAGAATGAGTTGCTGGCGATATCTAACCAGTTTAGTGTAGCTGTCGGACTCGCGGAGCGATCGGCATGATTCAGTTAAATTTGCTGCCAGACGTCAAGCTGGAATACATCAGAACCCAACGCTCACGCCGCCTTATCTTGAGCGTGGCAACAGTGGTGACAATTATTGCGGTCATACTTCTAGCTGGCCTCCTGGTCTATGGTCATTTTCAAAAACAACATCTGGACGACCTGAGTAGTGATATTACCTCTGCTAGCCGTAGACTTAGCAATCAACCGCAAATCAGCCGAGTGCTAACAGTCCAAAACCAGTTGGAAAGCCTCACGACATTGCATGATGCCAAACCGGCAGTGTCGCGGCTCTTTGGCTACCTTGATCAACTTACTCCCGCACCGGTCAGTATCAGCAGTTTTGGTATTGATCTCACGACTCAGACGGTTACTATTACTGGTAGTGCTGATGCGCTGAGTAGTGTTAATAAATATGTCGATACTTTGAAGTTCACTACTTATGCTTACACCGCAAATAAAGTAAAGGTTACCGGTGTAGCATTCGGTAATGTTGTGCTAACTGACTTTACCCTAAAGACTGATGAGAAAGCTGACGCAAAGAAAAAGGATAATGGCCCTGCAACCTATACGATTAGCTTGGCTTATGATCCGGCTATTTTTGACATTACCAACAACGCCAAACTTGTGGTTCCCAAGCTCATTACCACTCGCTCTGAATTAGAAAAACCAACCGATCTGTTTAAGGCAGCCCCAGCGCCCGCCAAGACGGCCACCACGCCGGCTACGACCCCAGTTACGCCGCCTGCAACCTCAACTAGTGGAGGGAGTCACTAATATGCCAAAAATAGAAATTTCGACAAAGCGTTTGGCGATTAGTAAAGCCAATGCTCAGACAGTAGGTGTCGTGGCTGCAGCGGCTTTCATATCTGTTTTCTGTTTAGTAGCTTCTAAAACCGTCTGGAGCCAAAATCAGTACCAGGCGAAAGTAATTGCCGCTAAGGATAAGGTGAACAAACAGCTGACGGATGATGTCAGTGCGTATAGTAAGCTGGCTAGTTCTTATCAGACCTTTGATTTGCGCACGAAAAATATTATCGGTGGTAGCAGCAGTGGCAGTGGGGATAATGATGGACGCAATGCCAAAATAATCTTGGATGCCTTGCCACCAAGCTACGATTTCCCAGCCCTAGCATCTACCTTGGAAAAAATTCTCACAGATAATAATTACCAGATCAGCGATATAACCGGTGTTGACGACCAGCTTAATCAGCAGACAAATCTTGCCAGTCCGACCCCCAAGCCAATCGAAATGCCGTTCTCCTTTACGGTGGCTCATGCTACCTATGATTCGACTCAGCAATTGATTCGCGGTTTGCAGCACTCTATCCGGCCCATCCAGATTGATGCACTTAACTTGAGCGGCTCGACTGATGACATGACTGTCACCGTCAAGGCGCACACGTACTATCAACCGACTACTAGCTTGACCATAACCAAACAGGTAGTGAAGTAATGAAGGCCGGAGGTTTGACCCTATGAAACAGAAAGACATCGCCTTGATACTAGTGATCGTCTTTTTGAGTGCCGTAATTTCATTTTTTGCCTCAAACGCTATTTTTGGCGGCCCGAAGAGTCGCAATCAACAGGTCGAAGTCGTCCCCACTATCACGTCGACCTTCCCGCCACCCGATACCCGTTACTTCAACAAAGATGCCTTTAATCCAACCAAATTAATCACCATAGACAAAAACGACAACACCGGTCCGTTTAAGGCCAAATCGCCACAGTAAGCATGGCGGCCGGCTCATGCCTAGAAAACTAAAATCGGTGGAAAACAAACCATGAGTGTACTATCGGCTACAACTGAGCAGCAACTGCAAGAAACCCTTGTTTCGAGCGGTATGCTCAGTGCTGAACGACTCAAAGAAGCGCAGGCGGCGGCAAAAAAAGAAAAAGAGCCACTGCTCAGCTATATGGTCAAAAATGATTTCATCAGCGATGAGCAACTCACGAAAGCCAACGCCACAATTACGAAAGTCCCGTACGTTAATTTAACGTCGGCACGTATCGAGCCCAAAATACTACAGTTATTACCGCAAGATATCGCCGAACGTTATATGGCCGTGCCATTGGGTGAGATGCAGCACCGTTTGGTAGTGGCCATGCTTGATGCTGATAACGTGCAAGCCGTGGACTTTTTAAGCAAGCGCATCAACCGACCGCTTAAGGTCTATGTGGCGAGTGAAGCGGGTATTAAACAGGTACTCAAGCAGTATACTGCTCGTCTAGACACGCAGATGGATGCGGCTTTTAATACTATCAAACCGGATGGCACAAGCGAACAATCTGATCTGGAAGCAAAAGCCAAAGACGCCAAAAGTAAAGACAAGGCGAATACTTCCATTGCGACTATCGTTCAAGACTCGCCGATTAGTAAAGCACTGTCTGCCATCCTGGAGTTTGCTGCCCGTAACCGTGCCAGCGACATTCATATTGAACCCTTGGAAAAAGAATTGAAGGTACGCTGCCGGGTAGACGGTGTGCTCAGGGAAGTCATGCGCTTGCCAAAAAATACCGAACCAGCTTTGATCTCAAGGATTAAAATCTTATCCAACTTAAAAATTGACGAACACCGTATTCCACAGGATGGTCAGTTCACGGTACAGGTGGACGGGAAGGGCATTGACTTACGTATTGCCATAGCCCTGATAGTCTGGGGCGAGCAAGTCGTTATTCGTTTGCTGGATAAATCAGGCACCTCGCTAAAGCTAGAAGCTATGGGTTATGCCGGCCGGGCGCTGCGTACTATCCGCAGGGGCTTGGGGCAGCCCAACGGTATGATTCTGACCAGTGGACCAACTGGTTCAGGTAAATCGACCTCGCTGTATGCCTT
>CAYTRU010000066.1:0-6043 GCA_964440265.1 uncultured Candidatus Saccharibacteria bacterium
GCTCTCCCTGTTGCCACCAATCATCGCCTATGAGCACGACCATCTGTAGTCCACCAATTACAAGAGCCGCGATTGCCCCATACCAGTAGGCGCTGGACACTATCATCACAGCCAAAATAACTAGGTAGGGACTATCAAGACCACCACTATAAATAGCCAGTACTAACGCTAAGGCGCTGTCGGCAATTGTTAGAAATAGCCGGTTCGATAAAAACAACAGCCCGGCCTTGGTACCGAGCCGGAGTAGTATATTGTACACGATCGCCATGATGGCGAGCCCCGTCACGACCGAAGTGTTGATACCGGGCAAAAATCGATAGCTGACACATACTATACCGATGATGATCCAGCGGGTATACCAAGTAGCCTGCAAATAGTGAACTACTTTTGGTTTGATGAGTTCTTGGGGCTTCGACATACTTATTTCAGTATATTTACTGCTCGCGAAGCTACCAGTGCTAAGGTCGTCAGTGATACCAGCGATTGTGCCAGCATGAAGAGCTTGGCCGTGCGGCTCAGCGGCAAAGTATCCGTCGGACTAAAGGCCGTGGCATTGGTAGCTGATACATAGAGGTAATCGACAAAATTAGGTCGCCAGCCTTCCACTGCTAGCTCGGGATTCATCATTTGTAAAAATGCAAAATCACGGGTGCGCAGATCTTTGATCAAAGCTCGTTTGACCGGGCCGCCGCCATCAGTTTCCCAGTACAGTAGTGCGAAAACGATGATATTGGTCAAAAAGATATTGACGGCCGTCAGGATTAGACCGTGCCCATCAGCAACTCGCCCGCCTGCCAGCAAGATGTGCGCCAGTTGCTGCAAAGCATAGACATTAGCTACCGCGATGAAAAATATCAATGTCAGGGAGTTAAAACGTCTAAAAAGCGGATGCGTGAGGTTAATTTTACGACTAGCAAAATAGAGCGTGACGATTAGAAAGCCCTCGAGTAGCGGTAAGACAATGTGCGGCCCGGCTACGAATTTATCGGGCAGAGTGAGCTGCAAAATCAGCGCCAGCAACACCACTAATTGCACATGCCAAATGGGGTCTTTATCAAGTGAGGTACGACTCAGGTCAACCGGTAGGCTGGGCAGGCTCATAGCAGCAGTATAATACACTTCCAGGGTGCTGCGCTAACCTTGGCAGCTAGAAACAGTCTTTTTTGACCCCGACCGGTCGAGTTTTTCGCCAAAGAATATTAGGCAGCAGCCTGCGGCTGTCGAAACTCAATAGGCGCATTTACGACACCACCGGCCACTAGGGCAAGTCGAGCAGGCACATGCCTAGTTGGGTCAAACCGACCCGTTGAGGTAATGTTAATTCTTGCCTTCTCTCCGCACTCTCTAACCAAAACCCCGCCCTTTGCCCTCCAAGGAGCAGTACTATTATCTACTCCACCTCTGTTTGGCTTATTTAAAACTGCTCTCATCTGATAAGCATCTCGGTAGGCAGGTGGAATACCGGGAGCTAGGCCTAAAAGCGAAAGCTTCAGGGCAAATTGCGGATTAAACCCTAGGCTAGCATCCTCCTCGCGAGGAGTAACTGCTGAACGTAACTGAGCTTTTAGCAATGTGGATCCGTAATAGCGAGCCATGTAGGTCATCCAGGCTTCTCTGCCCTCTCCTATGTTATGAGCATTATTAGCGATACGTCCGAGGTAAAATTCTCTCATTTCTGGTGGAATGACACCTTGCCAGCCTTGCTCCTGTAAGGCTTTAAAGCTAGACAGAGATAGCAAGGCCTTATCTGCAAAACCTTGTACAAAACCTGGGTAAGCTTCACCTAGCTGGCGACGTGCCTCGTCCCAAGTTTGGTACGGTGTTGCTTGAATAAATTCAGTCATAATTTCGTCTGATTCGAAAAGATACTCATGAAAGCGCAGTCTATGCGCTTCTGCTCTGTTGCGAAAGTCATCAAGACTAACGCCAAGACTAGCCATAATGCTCTCTTCGCGAACTAAGTGAATAGGGTTATGGCCAAATTGGGCTTCAGTATCAGTGTGTAACTGCTTCAGCGTATCCCAATAACGCTCTTGCGCGGGCCAACAATGCTCACCAAAAAGCCAATCACCGACAACATCCTCGTAGTAGGCTCTGACCGATGTGCCAGGCGCATATACACTTCGTACTCGCTGGTCTAGGGTCATTATAGTCTGAATGCCAGCAAAATCAGCCAGGTCCGCTTCATTTTGCTCTACTGTGCCATCTGGAAACTTTGCTGATCCGATAAGTACAAACATTGAAATGGGTTGCCCTGCCTCCACCATTGCTTCAATACGAGTCAGATTTCTCTTTAAGGCCTCACCGGAAGGTGCCTTTTGAATTCTAAGTGCCTGAGTCCCCGCAAGTGCACTGTGTATCTCAAGGGGTAAATCGGCGGCGGCACAGTGTCTTTCAGGAGGCGGAGCTCCATAAGGAAAAAGCGTGTGCATTGCGCCAAGAATCGTATCTTCGATTCGTCCAGATATATCGTCTGCTTGGACACCTTCAAAGATGGGCTGTCCTACCATAACCTCTTCTGCTGTAGCCATAACCCCTTATCTTTGATTAATTACTGTGGATAATACACTATTATAGCACTAAAGTCTATAGTATTTTACAATTAATCAATAGCTTGTTAGTTTGCCTATTGATTTTCACTGATAAAATTGTGTTAAAAAAGCTGTTGTATTTCTGTTTTTTATGCTATTATAGGTTTTATGAACGCTGTAGCAGCGCCGGCCATTTCAGAAAGCCCCGTGATTGGGGTTACGACGTGTGCTTTGGCAAGCCGGCCTGACCTCCACCCCCAAACCCCTTACCAACGAGCAATCGAAAGAGCAGGCGGTACCAGTGTACTGATTGATGCAGATGCCCCTGATTGGGTTACATTACCGCAAATTGAACAGCTAGACGGCATTGTCTTACCAGGCGGTCCCGACTTGGACCCAGAATTATACGACCCGACAGGCGCTCGACACAGCACGCTATGGGAGGTTACACGGCAGTGGGATAGACTTGATGCTATTTTAGCTAGACGAGCACGGATGCTCGGACTACCGGTCTTGGGCATTTGCCGGGGTATGCAGGTTATGAACGTTGATGGTGGTGGTACTTTGTATCAGCATATACCTGAGGTACCCACAGTTAGGGATGGCGGCGTTCTGCATAGGGGTTCCCTCCCCGGACAGCCCGCAACTACCTATCATCCTGTCATAGCCTCTGAAATGCCCGAGGGGGTACCAGATGATCTAGCACAAGTGCTGCTGGCAAAGGCCACGACGACTAAGAATGGGGTGACACGGCTAGGGCCGCTGTTTACTAGCCGTCATCACCAGGCTATAGACCGAGTTGGTGAAGGCCTGGTGGTACTGGGCAGAGCACCGGATGGAGTTCCAGAAATTATTTGGGGTACTGACGGCGGCTGGCGGCTTGGCCTACAATGTCACCCCGAGGAAATGCCAGAACTCAGGGGACTATTTCAGCTTCTGGTCAAACAAGCGGCTGCCCGTATTGCGGCCAGGTCAGTTGCTGGATGAAAAAACTGCTCAGCGACTGTTAAACACCTCTTTGCTGGCAGTATATCTAACGAGAAGACTGCGCAATATGTCCAGAGCTACTATGTGCATTGGCCGCTGCCAGAGCTGCCATCTCATAACTATACCCGCCAGGCTCAGTAAAAGTGCCGAGAAAGCGTTCCAAGTTTTCTGGATCTGCTACCACTGGCTGCCCTAGATTAGGCAGTAAAGCGGCCAATCTATCCCACTGCATGGTAATTTCGTCTAGATCAGCACGAGGTGGCCGAAAGGCAATACTCAGATTATTACCCCCTACTCCATAGACTAGATAGCCTTGATTGGTCAAAAAACTAGCTGTCTGCGCATCTATACCACTCAGCAAGCCATCAAGCACTTGTAGATTGCCGACACCGAAACCAGAACTGTAAGTTGCCAGACCTTTGTCCCGTATCACAGGAACAGCCTCACGGCACTGTATCTCTAGCTGCTCTCTTAATACGCCGAGTGCTACTTCCTGCGCATCAGGACCTGGATCTGCCGAATACACCCTTCGGAGAATCTCTTGTCTCTGGTGGCTTAATACCCTGTGCCTTAATTCGATAAACTCTGGCAACGGTGGCTCATACAGTTCAGCCACATCCCGCCAAAAAGGTATCTCAGCGGTCAGCACAGCCCGAGGAGCATGTCTGGTTTCTCGCAGTGTATCTGTCCCTATCATGGAAATAAGATTGTCTCGTCGTTAGTTTAGCCGCGGTGATCTCTTCCCTGTGTCTGAAGATGAGCTCTTATTTGGGTAATAACACCCACACCTTCTGCGCTAGAAGTGGCAATTCTTTTAATAGAACCGTCTCTCACATCACCGACAGCAAATATGCCTGGTGTTGCGGTTTCGAAGTCCTGCGGTTGCTCGCCGCATTCCGCTAAAAATCTTTCACGAGCCTCATCCGAAAGGGCACGCCCGGTGCGGATAAAGCCATGCTGACTACGTTCAACTAAACTACCTAACCATCTAGTTCGTGGATCTGCGCCTATCATGAGGAACATTTCATCGGCATCCATCTCAATTTTTGTGCCATTAACATCAAGAAAAACTTTTTCAAGATGATTCGTACCCTCTACTCGTTCTAATTTTGTTTTGGTATGGACAGTTATACCTGGCGTTTGCTCAATCCGGCTAGCCAGATATTCACTCATCCCCTTCCGAATTTCTTCACCCCGTATCAATAAATTAACAGTACATCCTTCGCAGTTCTCAGCCAAGTGGCGAGCCAGTTGACCGGCACTGTTGCCGCCGCCACCTATGAATATATTTTGGTTATTGAAACGTTCTTTTTGGTTGGGAGGTCCGTAGACTATACCTTGACCTAATAAGCCCTCTAAGCCTTCCGCTTGATGCCTGCGATATTCGACACCTGTGCTCAAAACGACTGTGTCCGCACGAACAATCTCATCTTGATTGTAGTCTAGGACGACTAGACCATCCTTTCCTTCGGGCCGAATACTCACCACACGAGTACCCCCGCGAAACGAAACACCAAAACCTTTATTTTGTGCTTGCATGTTAGCGGCTAAGGCTTCTCCGGTGATTGCAACTATACCTGGAACGTTCTCGACGAGAGATGAGTCCCTAGCTTGGCCTCCATAATGCTGTTCAGCCTCTACTAAAGTTGCGCTAAAGCCTTCTGAGCCTGCCGTTTCGCCAGTACCCAATCCGGAAGGACCAGCACCAATAATAGCTATGTTACAACGCTCAATGTCTGACACCAATCAACTCCTCTACTCTTGTGGGGGCCTATTACTAGAAGACTATAGCAGATATGTTATGAAATAGCAAGACTTTTTTGAATCGTTTACAGCCTAAAAGCCTTCTCCATCGACAGTACGCCGGGCTGGGCGGCTTGGTTGATGAATTCGTTGGTCAATCGGTCATAACTATAGTCTTTGGCCCATTCGGAGCCGGAGGCAGCGATGGCTTTGAGGGCTGACGTGACGTAGGTGACACTATCGCTGCTCATAACCGGATGAAACGACACGCGGACAAAACCGGGCTTCTCTGAGAGGTCACCCTGGTCGATCCGCGTTGCTATGCGCTTGGAGACGGCCGGCTGGATTTCAAATAAGCGGTGGCCATAAGTGCCTGCACAAGCGCAACCTCCCCTCGCCTGGATGCCAAAACGGTCATTGAGTAGCCGGGTCACTAGATTGTAGTGCAGCCCTTCGATCGTGAAAGCAAACACTGCCAGCCGGTTGGTCCGGGCCGGATCGAGCAATGAGACTGCGGGCGTGTCGGCCAACTCGGCAAACACCTGTTGCACCAGCTCTGCTTCTCGCTGAGCCAGCTTGTCCAAACCCATCGCGTCTTTAAGCCGGGTGGCTAAAGCCGCTCTGATGACACCTAAAAAGGGCGGGGTGCCACCATCTTCGCGCAGTTCGATATCGTCAAAATAGCTACGACCGCCCCAAGGATTTGTCCACAAGACCGTCCCGCCACCTGGCCGGTCTGGCACGGCATTTTGATACAAGGCACTGTCAAACACCAAGATACC
>CAYTRU010000067.1:0-5970 GCA_964440265.1 uncultured Candidatus Saccharibacteria bacterium
CGAAGGATATTACAAATGCTATCATGAAGCTCTCAAGAGCGTCGGCGTATCACTGGCTGCCAGCGAAGAAAAGGAACGGATAGCGAAAAAGTGGGGCTCGACTCAAGAAGAAGAGCTTGCTGAACTTCTGCAAGAGCACCCCGAGCTCGTGCCGCAAGCCGTCAAGGCGTACGAATCGCATTTGCACGGTCAAAGTTTTATGGAATGTTTGAGCATAATGCCCGGAAGCCAGGCTCTATTAAGGAGATTATCAAGAAAGTATCGTTTAGCAGTAGCGACTGGTCTTCATCCGCAATTATTACAAACACGGATTATGCCCAAATTTGACATACCCCCAGTTTTTTCCCAGATTGAAAGCGTCTATGACCTGGAAGATGCCAATCATGCCAAGCCACACCCCCACATGCTGGAAAAAATTATGACTAAGCAAAAAGTGTTGCCTGAACATACTATTATGGTCGGCGATGCTGGCAATGATGTGCGTATGGCTAGAGCAGCCCGAGTGGAGCCAGTTATAGTCTTGACAGGTCATCTCAATAAACAGGCAGCCACAGAGCTAGGCGTGAAACACATCATTGACGACGTTAATCAGCTAGAAAAAGTTTTAGCTGCGCTTGAAGCTTAGTCGGGGTGTACTCCCAGTTAAATTATATAGACCTTTGAAGGGGGTTTATATAGCCTATGCGCTGGTCCTCTAGTAAATTTGTATGACATACTAGAAAGATGAAACAGCCAGTGGCGAGTGTAGATATCCTGGTAATCAGGAATGATCAAGTGCTGTTAGGCTTACTGAGCGAGAAGTGGTCGCTTGAAGGCCAGCCGACATATGGTTTGCCGGGTCGAGAAATATTATTTGGTGAAACATTTCGTGAGACGGTCGAGCGTAATATCAGAGAAGAGCTTAGCTGTGTGATGAAAGACTACGCAGTGATTGCGGTGAACGCTAACTATGCTTTCGATAATCACTACCTAGGTGTAGGGGTCACCGCTAGGATTGAAGGTGAGCCTCAAGTAACCAAACCAGAAGATTGGCAAAGGTGGGAATGGTATAGCCTAGATAAACTTCCCGCCAACCTTTTCCCGCCCGCCCAAAACTTACTGGATAGTTATACATTAGGTCTAGTCACCGTCTCTGATTAACATGCCGCTCATATACATAACCGGTAATGCAGGTGCAGGTAAAACGACTGTTTGCCGCGAACTACAGAAGCATGGCTATGCGGCTTTTGACATTGATGAAGGTGGCATTACTGCTTGGTACGATAGAGCCACTGGCGAGCGGGTGGAATACCCGAAACATGACGAGCAACGTACCAAGCAGTGGAATGATGATCATGCTTTTAGAATGGTAAGGTCACGGATTGAGCAGTTTGCTAAAGATGCCCAGCAAAAAACTATTTTTCTGTGTGGCCAGTCAATCCATGATGAAGAGGTCTGGGACTTATTTGATCAGATACTTTTCCTGGCGGTTGACGAGGAGACCTTAAAGTACCGACTGGCTACTAGGCCCGGCAACGTTTTTGGCAAAACCTCTGGCGAGCTCGCCGCCATTATGGAAGTACATAAGCCTTTTCAGGAGAAACACCACAAACACGGCGCCGTAATGATACATGCGTTGCAGCCCATTGACTCAGTAGTTAGTGAAATCCTTGATAAAGTAACGTGAATTGCACTCACTCATCTTCCTAGATTATACAAGCTAGTCGCTATAGCCAATAGGGTTGCCCCAAGCACAAGTAAGCGCACGACTTCTGCTATTATGAAAGTTATGAAGCATATCGGTATTGCGGGTATAACTATCCCTGGCTCACTGCTTTGTATCGATACTATTGTAGAGGAAAGTTACAAACATTTTGGCCGAGCCAGCGGCAAGCACCCTCGAATTACCTATACTAACCCTGCCTATAGTGAGGTAGGACCAGCAATCAGTGAAAAACGGTGGGATACAGTAGCCACCGACCTGCTTACCTCTATCAAAATGTTGGCGGCCGCCGGGGCAGACTTCGTGATCATTCCCTCGAATGCTCCGCACTACGCCATAGCTGAAGTTCAGCAGAAAGCGCCTATTCCTGTCATAAGCATCGTAGAAATTGCCGTGGCTGAATGCCGAGACCGCGGCTTTACTAAAGTGGGCATTCTCGGTGTCAACGTAACTATGAGTGACGGCCTGTATGAGGAACCACTGCGATACGTGGGCATAGAACCATTCACGCCAACCCTTAGTGATCAACAAGCAGTCAGTAATTTACTCTACGATGAAGTTATTCATGGTAAACCGACTGAGGAAACTGCTCATAAGATGCGGGCCTTGATCCAACAACTAAAAGACCAAGGCTGTGATGGTTTTATTGCCGGGTGCACGGAAATCCCTGTTGTCATTACAAGTGAACAGGATTCGCCATTGCCATTTGTCGATACCACGCGCTTGCTGGCTAAAAAAGCCTTTGAGTTGGCCCTTGCTCCTTGAACAAGGTACTGTCGCACAGTCCATTAGCGCTCATGCTTGAGTGTGAGTAAGTTTGAATGTATACTCTCTTGACCAAAGATTGGAGGTATACATGGCGAATGTAGATGCGCCGCTTGCCATTGTAACTGGCGCAAATGGTGGTTTGGGAAGAGGTTTTGTTGAGGAGTTTGGGCTGGATCACAGAATACTGGGCGTAGCTAGCAATGAAGCGAGTGCCGCCGAGCTGGAAGAGTTTTTACAGGCCCGAGGCATAGATGGCATAGCCTCTGTCCTTGATCTCAGCCGGCCAGAACTTATAGGTGAATGGTATGAGGAAATGACCTCTGAACAGGGAGACCCCACACTAGTAATAAATAATGCCGGTGTTACAAAGGATGGTTTATTTGCTAGGCAGCACCCGAAAGATATTCGTACTGCATTAGCGGTTAATCTTGAATCGCCAATGGTGCTCATGTCTCTGGCGGCAAGAGGTATCCGTAGAGCTGACGGGGCAATATTAAATGTTTCTTCAATCTCTGGCAGTCTGGTAAATCCAGGACAGGTGATTTATGGTACTACAAAGGCTGGATTGAACCAGGCTACGAGGGTTGTTGCCGCTGAACTGAAGGTAAGAGCCAATGCTTTAGCGCCAGGAGTTGTTGACACAGAAATGTGGCATGCCGTGCCAGAAAAAACTAGACTTGCTGTTCTGGCTCGCACCCGTAGCGGCGAAGCACTCTCGGTTTCAGCAGTTGTAAAAGCTGCTCGACGAATAGTTGCATCTGATATAACGGGTAAAGTGATTCACCTTAATGATGGGCTTTATGATCCTGCTAGTGATGACTCTCATATTCTATTTGAAGATCTAGCAGCCTAAACTAATCGTTTGTCTGTAAATTCCATAACTAGTATATAGACACTTAAGTTCTAGATCAGCAAAAAGTAGTGTTAGTAATCTTTTTTACATACTTGATGCACTATTGCAAGTACACTGAGGCATGGTACGTTTCGGTGAGTTTAAGAAATTGGAGGCCAGCCTATATGGGTAAATTATTATTGTTGCTCTCTTTTGTTGCCACAGCTATGCTTGGTATCGGGACCGCTGTTGCGCCTGACAACCTTGTGTTTTGGCTGGCTTCAGGAGCCAACACTTATCAATACCTTAGAGTTATCCTAGTTGTGTTGCTGGTGGTGCAGCTTATGACTAACCCGCCACGGCGTCTCTGGTTCCGAGTTCTAGCGGGTACAGTGGCAGCCGGTATTGGAGCTTGGGCTATTCCGCAGACGTATGTTAATCATATGCAACTCCTCGATAGTTTGGTCTTTATCAGTTCTTCGTTGGCCGTATTTGTTACTGCGCTAGAAAGCAAAGCTTCTTTGTCTACGATTGACACATTAGCGAGCAGTACTAAGACGTCGCACCCAGCTGTATAACAGCGTTAGTAAACACTCTGACACCTTCCCCTGCTATCATGAAGTAATGACGCTTGATATATTCAAAGCCGCCCTTGAAGATGGCATCATAAGTTGGTTTGCTGTTCAGCAAAAAAATGCGCCGACAAGCGAAAACCGGCAACTCCTGGAGAGAATGTGTGCGCTCATACAAAGAGGAGGGAAACGTGCCAGACCGCAGTTGCTATATATGACCTATGTAGCTTACGAGGGCAAAGATTTTGCTAGTTTGGTTAATGTAGGCTTAGCGCTAGAGTTTCACCACCAATTCTTGCTTATACATGACGACCTTATCGATAACGATACGGTGCGATATGACGGTCCTAATATCGTTGGCTACTACAGTAATGACAACCTGCCGGGAAACCAGGTTGCCCAAGCTATGGGTCTGCTGGCGGGAGACTTACTATCCTCATTTTCCAGTCAAATGATTATCACAGATAAAAGCCTCACCGAGAAACAAAAGGTTGCGTTACTCAGGGTAATAAACGAGACAAATGTCGGGGCGGCTTATGGGCAACAGCTCGACGCTTATAATATTGATCCTTCGCCGACTGTTTTTAGTACAGATAAGTTATTACTCATCCATGCTTTAAAATCAGCTCTGTATAGCACACATTTGCCGATGCGCTGCGCCGCGATTTTACTAGATTTAGACAGTACTGAACGGCAGAAAATTGATAATTTTGCTAAGCCCTTCGGTGTACTTTTTCAGCTAGTCGATGATTACTCAGACTACTTTACGAACAGTTCAATCTTTGACAACAGGCCAAAGTATAGAGATTTTCGACAAGGTAAAGTTACCTATCCGCTTTATGCTGCTTTACAGCAGGCAAGTCCCAAAGAAGCTGCATTCATCAAACAAAACCTCGGCAGTAAAAATCTGTCGGATGAAATGCTCGCTCAAGTAGTAGCTATATTCCAGAACTGTGGAGCACAAGCAGCGAGTCGCGCATATCTAGAGCCATATTTCACGCAAACTGCTGAAACCCTGCATAAGCTAGGCATAAGTGCAATGCAAGAACGGCTTTTTAGTCAGTTAATAGAAAAGTACAGAGTGTAGATTAGTCTCTACAACCGTCCCAGCTTTGCAGTTTGGTATAGTTAGCTTATGAATCAATTGCTGCAATATCTCGAACGGTACAAACCCGAGCCACAGTATGCTCAAATAGCTACCCAGGGCAATTGGGAAGATGCACTGCGTATAGATTTTGATACGACCCCCGGCCTTAACTTGCTAAGTGAGACTATCGACGCTTCGATTGCCGGAGAGATTTTTTATAAGCTTAATGATGGTCGTGTTATTTTCCTGGGATTACGCTATTCGCCTCTCATGAGCTCCGTGTCTTCACCAGCAGAGTTTTTGCAAAAATTACAGACGACCCTGCAGCATGTTCCTCAAAAAAGCATCCCGGAAGTTTTCGAGGCATTAGGGCGTACACTGCACGATGACCCGAAGGCTTACACGGGAGCCAAAGCTAGTTATGTAGAGCTTGGCGTTATTGATTATTGGAAGTCGATGGGTTCTTGCGTCGTGCGCAAATATGATGATCCTCCAGTAACTAAGGAGTTTACTGCGGAGCTACTGAAACGAAACGAGCCTTTAGCGCACAATCAAAGCAATCATACAGCTCTCGAGTTCGCCTGTGCGAGTCCTGAGCACTGGATTGCCGTGCAAACTTCAACCTTGCAGAGCGGGCAATACGCAACCGACATTGACCTGCTAACTCATTTAGCAAATATGGTCTAAGCCTGGTTGCAGGCATGGTGGGTTATGCGGTCTTCTATAAAAATATAACTAAACTTTAATGCTCTTTGATATTATTGTGTCATGCAAAGAGATAAAGGTATCGAAAATTAAGACCAAGACGTCTAAACCAAGACTGGTCTTGCTGTGCGGATTACCGGCCTCTGGAAAAACAACTTTGGCTCGCCAGTTGGCAACCGAGATTGCAGCGATACGGCTCTGTCCCGATGAGTGGATGCTGGAGCTGGGGATCGACCCGTTTGATGATGCGATGCGCGACCAGCTTGAAAAGCGTTTCTGGCAACTGACTCAAGAGTTACTGCAG
>CAYTRU010000068.1:0-5967 GCA_964440265.1 uncultured Candidatus Saccharibacteria bacterium
TCCGGCAATCGTCACACATGTGGTGTAAGTGGTGGTCAGGAACTTCTCTTCCCACAGGTCATAGCTGGCATGTGGCAAGCCTGTTTGAACATCTATAAACCCAATCATAAAATTGACGCAGGGCAAAACAAAGGCATTGTAGAGATTACGTACGTAGGCTTTATCTGACGGATTAGCTTCTAGGTATTCGCCAATCATAAAGATCACACTAGCCGTTTCGTCCTCTTGAATCGCTAGTTCTCGGCGGCGACCATGAACCAGTGGGTGCCAAGTACTGCCGATCGCTCGGTCTGGTTGATATTTGTGCATGAGATAGCCATCTTGGTGCATGGTGTCGCAAGCAAAGTTAAAGAATAATCGGGCTTCCTCGAAGTGGCCTAGTCTGATAAGTGGCCACAGGGCGTAGGCTGCATCGCGAGGCCAGCAGTAACAGTAATAATCGCGACCATAGTTAAAAATACTAGAATCACCACTTGCCAGCACAGAACCTCGGTCGTCACAGTGTGCCTTTATGACCAGTAAGCTATGTTGCAGACTCCGCGTGTGGAAATCGGGCGCATGAACTTTGCCGTCACCTAGCCATACTTGCCAGGTTTGGCGTACCCGGTGTAGTCGCTCTTCCAGGGACTGTCCTTTGTACTCTAAATGAACCCGGCTGACGTCAGTCTGGCTGCTGGCAGCGACGACCCAGTAATCAACAATCATTTTGGCTTGTGCTGGCAGCTGGCGCCGAAATCGAATGACACTGTCCACCCCACCATGCTCTACGGCATTGCCTGACAATTCTCCGTCATCGGCATCCAAGAAAGTTCCAGCCTTGCCTTCAATGCCATAATTACCCACAGCATATTGGTCAAAGTCTTCACCATCGGCAAACTTCCCAGCTATTAGCAGACAGTAGCGACCTTTGTAATCCAAAATATAGTGATCACCGGGCACATAAATCGCTGTGTCGGCTCGTCCGGCTCGTGATATCTGAAAGACTTGATGCATAAACAGGCGCACGTCTCGTTCGTGGTCAGCTTCATTGGTAAGAGTGATGTGTCTTACAAGGGCATTATATGTACTATCCACAAAGTCCTGAAGATGGATAGTGATATTGAGGCTAGCAGAACGTAAGAAGACTGAGCTAATCAAAGCGTCCACCTCAAAATCAACCGAGACTTCCCATGAACCATTGTCGGTCCACTGAAATTCACCGTCAACCCAGACACCAATCTTATGCTGGCTACTACGAGCATTAGTCAAGTTCTCTAAACCCACATAAGGGTAATAAAAATCATGCACCAAGCCATTTTCGTCTAATCCGACGAATAGCTGACCATTACTGAGAACGACTGGCCTGCCCATGATTAGGTGATCCTCCCGCTGTTTCTCAGACCAAATTTCCATTCTGCAGTCGGACATACATCCCGCAAGCCTTGCTGACGCCCGGCTTGCTCCTGGGGTTTAATGCCCCACAACAGGATAGAAATTTGGTCCCCATTCTGATACATTACATCTCCCTCTTTTGTAATAAGCGGAGTTGTAAATCACGGTACGCATTGGTGAAGTTAATATAGGCCTCGTACGGTGTTTCATAAGGGCTAAAATAGGCGTGCACATCACCGTCGTTGAACCATTTCGTGCACATGTAGTAGAAGTGGTCGGAAGTTTGTAGTTTGCGCCAATCCTCGAGCAGGGCAGGATCATTGCAGGCTATAACTCGACTCTCTAAATCGTACAATGCTTGGATGGCGGTGGACTGCATAGCATTACCCAGCCAAGCAGTGAGATCACGCTCCGTATCAGCCCAGGTAACTGTCTGTGGCATGTCGATATGATCAACTGGTTCAAAGGCATCAATAGCTTCACTGAGGGTCATAAATGTATGGCCGGTGGTCTTGAGCCACTCTTGTGGTAGATGGGTTAAAAAATCAAAAATACCAGACTCTTGCCACATATGCTCACCAAACGTCTCATAGTCCATGAACAGATTGAAATTAGTAGCGTTTTGATCTTCACTCAGCCAGTGTGAGAATTTGTCGGCTGTTAGCGGATACTCGGCCCAATGAGAGTCACCGAAACGAAAAGCTATGTCATCACTCAATTTGTAATTTTTCACGAGTAGCTTAAGCTGCTCGGTGTAGCTGGGACGATAGACGTAGTTTGGGCTACGCCAGCCCAGGACGGGGTCCCAGCCTTCTGCTAGTATGCCCTTGTAGCCGGCCTGGTCAGCCCAATAGGCGAGGTCATTATTATAGGCAAGTTCGGTATTACGAAACACCTGTGGTGTTTGGCCAAAGAGCGCCTCAACTTTCCGTCTATGTAAATCGACTTGGGCCTCAAAGTCGGACCTCGAGTAGAAGAAGGCCAGACTGTGATAGTATGTTTCGGCAACAATCTCTACCCGACCGGTTTCTGTAAGCCGCTGAAATGACGATGTCGATTCCGGTGACCAGCGTTCTAACTGTTCTAGGACCGTCCCAGTGATCGATAGGCTAAGCTTGAATTCTTGATTTTCCTGTAGCAGCTTGAGTAAGCGTGCGTTGGTCGGCAGGTACGATTTTTCAGCCACTTTTTTGAGGATACGCTCATTACTAGTTGGCGCATCGTAGGCGGCGTCAAAGTAATTGTGATCATTGCCGCTGTCAAAGACAGTGTAATGCCGGATACGATAAGGTTGGTGGACGTGCAGGTACAGCACGATGGCCTTGCTCACAGGCGTACTCCAGCAGCAGGGAGATAGCTTTGGTAGATTGCATGAATCCGATCACTGGCCTGGGCCCAGGACATTTGCTCATATTCTTTGTAAGCGTTTTGCCACAGTTCTTGACGCAAGACGTCATGTCGTAGAACGGAGGTGATTTGGTTAGCCATTTCCTGAATATCCCAAAAATCGACCTTTAAACAGTTACGTAAAACCTCACTGACGCCGGATTGACGGCTGACTAATGCCGGTGTACCGTACCCCACTGCCTCTAGCGGAGTTAAGCCAAACGGCTCAGAAACGGAAGGCATGACAAATAGGTCACCAACAGCAAAAGCGTCACGCCATTTCTTGCCACGCTGGAAATCTGCAAACAACACATTGGCACCGATACCTAAGCTAGCAGCCAACTCGATTAGTTCGTAGTACTGCTCGCCGCTACCAACAAACAAGAATAGTGTTTTGGGCTCCTGCTCGATAACGGCCTTGGCGGCCTGTAGTAAATTGGGCAGGCCTTTTTGAATAGTTAAGCGTCCTACATTGACAACTACCCGATAGCCGAGACTCTTCATTAGAACCAAGTAGCGATAGGCATTGGCACCATCTATAGGTGTTGCTTCGCCTGCTTCAATGCTGTTATAGACAACTTCAATTTTGGAAGCTGGTATACCGTAATCGCGGCCAATGGCTTGCTTGGTGTGTTCGCTAACGGTGACGACCTTATCGGCGAGGTGAAGGGCAGTTTCTTCTATTTCACGTACTAACGGATTGCCATAGCCATTACCCGAACGATCCGACTCTATGGAGTGCACATGCAGAATAAGCGGACAGCCTTTCATAGCTTTTACGCGTAATGCCGCTCGAAAGGTCAGCCAATCATGGGCGTGCACGATGTCAAACTCCCGCTGGCTAACCAGTTCGGCTACGCCCGTTTCATACAAGGTTTGCTGGTCATGAATGTCGAGTTGCCGTTGGCTACCATCAGACAAGATGTACTTATGGCTGTCGTAGGCATTGCCGGTTCGTAGTATATGTCTAACACCTTGGGGGTGAGCAGCAGTAATGTCCATAAAATCGATACTGTGCTCAGCTTGATAGGGAAGAATAAACTCAATATCTAGCTGTTTTGTTGAGAGCGCTTTGCAGAGCTGGTAACACGCGATTCCCAGTCCACCACTGTTATGGGGAGGCAACTCCCACCCAAGCATCAGTATTTTCATTACCCTCTTTTTTGTAACGTTCTTTGATTTTCCTAACTTTAGTATAGAGACGTGGTCTCTATAGCACAAGCATAATAACTCCATTGTAGCATAGGTTGCGGTAAACTAATGGTATGGGTGTAGATGACTTTCAAAACCAACTACAGCAAGCAGCTGTGCAACTTAGCCAGTCTGACCCTGTCCTAGCGACTGTCATTGCACAGAGCGGGCCGTGTACGATCACCCCGCACACTGATTATTATTGGGAGTTGATAGACAGTATTATTAGTCAGCAGCTCAGTGTCAAAGCTGCTGCTGCAATAGAACGTCGATTTCAAGAGCTGCTGGGTAGCTCAGTGCCAAAGCCAGAAGCTATCTTGGCAAAATCTCTCGAAGAGCTTCGTACGGTAGGTCTCAGCGGTGCTAAGGCCAGCTACATCCGTGATCTGGCGCAAAATATTATTGATGGCAGCGTACGGTTCGATAAACTTACTATGCAAACTAATACACAGATCATCACCGAGCTAACGCGTGTTAAAGGCATTGGTGAGTGGACAGCCCACATGTTTTTAATCTTTTGCATGGGTCGACTAGATGTACTGCCGACTGGCGACCTCGGTATTCGTAACGGCATTCGAGCGCTGTATAGCCTAAAAGACCTGCCCACGCCTAAACAAATTGTCGACATTGCTTCTAAAAATGGCTGGAGTCCTTATGAGTCTGTAGCCAGCTGGTATATCTGGCAATCACTGAACTAAACACCTACCTAACTAAATCTATACTAGGGTACTGGAGCAATAAGCACCAGCAGTGCTATACTGCCATTATTGTGTCGAAAACTATCCTCTTAATTGAAGACGAGCAAGCGTTATCTAGCATAGTACGCGACAAGCTTTTACAGAAAAATAAGGATTACAAGATAATCACAGCGGCCGATGGTATCGACGGCTTGAATACAGCATTGCAGCAACACCCCGACCTAATTGTTCTAGATTTATTGATGCCTGAAATGGATGGTGTGACTATGCTTACAAAACTTCGTCAAGACGCCTGGGGAGCCACAGTGCCGGTTGTAGTATTGAGTAACTTGGGTGATTCTGGGCACGTCTTTCAGTCTCTGGAATACGGTGCGCTCGATTACCTTGTAAAAACCGACTGGAGTTTGGACGGCATAGCCGACCATATTGATGAACGCTTGAAGTCATTGCCAGCAGCATGAAGCAAAGCAGTAAACCGAGCCCACAGAATGAGCTAAGACCAGATGTGCCAGATATCGATTACTCTAAAGGAATTTTAGATAACCTGCTAGAAGGTTGCCAGTTGATCGACTTTGATTTCCGTTACTTGTATCTCAATCAGGCAGCTATTAGGCAAAGTCATAAATCGCAATCAGAGCTGATGGGTCATACTATGGCCGAGGCTTATCCTGGAGTTGATAAAAGTGCAATGTTTACCTATCTACGCGACTGCATGGAGAACCGCACACCACACACCATGGAAAATGAATTTATTTTTGCTAATGGCGCTACTGGTTGGTTTGAGCTTAGGATGGAACCAGTGCCGCAAGGTACCTTGATCTTTTCTCTTGATATTACTGAACGTAAAAAACTAGAGTTGCATTTACAAGAGTTGGATAGCTTAAAAAGCAAGTTTATCACGGTGATTGCTCATCAGCTGCGTACGCCTATCACTTTGATACGCTGGAGCCTGGAAAATATGTTGGAGGGCTTGGTGGACTCTATTACGCCTGCACAGGAAAAAGTTTTGCGGGCTATGTATAAGGCAAACGGGGATCTTATCATGCGTGTTGATGACATGATGACGGCTATAGACATGGAAAAATCACGTATCAAATTGAAAAAAAGACCCCTGCAGTTACAGCAGGTCTTAGATGAAACGCTACAACAGTTTACTGAAGATTTTCAGACGAAACAGCTCACCCTCCAGACTAAACAGGCAACTACACCCTTACCGCTTGTTATGGCTGATGAAAAATGCATGGGCAACATATTTCACAAACTAGTCTGCAACGCGCTGACCTATACGCGTGCTGGGGGTATGATTACCGTAGAGCTGGAG
>CAYTRU010000069.1:0-5766 GCA_964440265.1 uncultured Candidatus Saccharibacteria bacterium
AACGACTTATGAACTCAGCGATTATGCAGAGTGCCTATGACACTGCCCTTCCTGCGTTCGTAAGCCAAATTGGTACACAAACCGAAGCAACCACTTAAAACCCTCAGCTCATATCCCCCCCTTTTTTTGCTTCGCGTATGCACTCTATGACACAGATCTTCATACCTTCTGCTGAAAGTCCGATTTCATTTGAGCAAATGAATTAGCTATTCAAAGTAGAACACTAGCTGCCATCAGTCGCAGTGGTTCAAATCTTAAATACTATGGTAGGTACGGTTGTTGCTTGAGGCCTTTGTACAGAACAGCGAAAACCTTATCCAGGTATTCGTACATTTCTTCTGTCGAGTCAAATGCATACAATGTCAGGTTAAAGTAATCATTAGTCGTAAGTGACTCGCTCGTGAGCAACTCTGCGAACGCATCTTGGAGTTCTTGTTGAGCAGTTGGCGACAGCCGCTCGACTATTTTCTTGACTTCAATCATGTCATCATCTGCAACTTCAACGTTCAGGTAGTTTTGGATGAAGTCTCGTAAGATATCTTTCATGGTAGATATCTTAACATTTTATACATGCTTTGGTGATCATAATGGTAGAAAACGTACAATGATACAAGTACAGTTCTCATAGCTTTTGATTGCCACAGGGTACCTCCATTATTCTAGTATTTGATTCTCTTAGTGGTACAAAATGATGCTATTACGTACATGCACCAGGATGCATTTTGCCCTTTTTGCGAAATCGATATCTCAAGAAATCCTATCCTACAAGAGAGTAAGCATGTTCGCGTTAATTTTAGTATTTATTTCGCTCTACATATTTTAACGATGCGTTCCAATAACCTTCAGTAAAAACGCAGGAGCTCAGCTCAGAATACTCAGGTAATCCAAGATGTTAATTTGAGCTTCCTTTGAGGTTGTTTTGATACAGTATATTTATAATGAAGATTTTATTGGTCGAGGACGACCAAACAATTGCGGCGGCCGTTCGAGATGGCCTCAAGCAAGAAACATTTGCCGTTGACGTCGTCTATAATGGTGAGGAAGCATATTATACCGCCCTTGCGAGTAGCTACGACTTGGTTATCTTAGATGTCATGTTACCGGGCATGAATGGTATTGAACTAGCGCAGGCACTCCGTCATAAAAAGGTACAAACTCCCATTCTTATGCTGTCGGCAAAAGGCGAAACAACAGATAGGATAGTCGGCCTCAACATAGGAGCTGATGACTATATGACCAAACCTTTTTCGTTTGAAGAGTTACTTGCACGTACCAAGGCACTCTTACGTAGGCCACAGGAATCTACAGGACACGTACTACGAGTTGCCGATCTTGCGCTCAATACGGTGACTAACGAGGTAACGAGAGACGGCACGACGATACGTTTATCGGCTAAAGAATATTCGCTGCTTGAATACTTGATGCGCAATAACCAACGAACCATCAGCAAAAACAATTTACTGAATCATGTATGGGATTTTGATGCTGATGTACTACCTCATACGGTAGAGGTAAACGTAGCTAATCTGCGCTCAAAAGTAGACAAACCCTTTGGCGCACAGCTTATCCACACTGTCCGTGGCTTTGGCTATACCATCAAAGAGTAGTCATGAGAAAGTGGACAATTACTCTATCAAAACCAACCGTTCAGTTAACGCTGACATACCTCGCCATAATTATAGGTGCCAGCCTGGTGTACGGCACTGTGATGTACCGTGTTACGGCCAAACAATTGGTGGTGCAATTTTATAATGCAAACGGTACGCATAAAATCATGGGGACACCGGGAGATATTCCTTTACCGTCAAATATACCGAGTACTGTGGCCAATAGTACAAAGAGCAGAGGCGTATTAAGGCAAAATCTTATTATATTGAATGCTGGAGTCATAGTGCTCGGTATTCCTTCCTGTTACTTTCTGGCACGACGTACACTACGTCCAATGGAAGATGTTATGGAGAGCCAAGCAAGATTCTCCTCAGATGCGGCACATGAACTAAGGACACCGGTTGCCGCCTTGCGGGTTAGAAACGAAGTGGCCCTTCGTACCACGAACCTATCTCTGCAGCAGGCTAAACAAATTATTCAGGAGAGCGCCGACCAAGCGATTCGTCTTGAGAGGCTATCCGAGGCATTACTGCAACTATCTTCGGGACAGCATAAGCGTATGGGTAAAACTATACATCTTGAAGATGCGGCTAATGAGGCTATGAACCTGCATATACTGCCAGCTCAGTCTAAGCATATTTCGATAAGCGATCGGGTATCCAATATCACCGTACAGGCCAGCCGCCAGGATGTTGTACAGGCAATAAGCATTCTGCTGGATAACGCCATAAAGTACAGTTCACGGGGTAGCAATATTATCATGACCAGTGAACAGGACCAAAAGTGGGGCCTAGTACACATTATTGATGAAGGCCAGGGCGTCAGAGCTACCGATATCCCTCGCATATTTGATCGATTCTACCGCGCCAGTCATGCCAGAACAACAGATGCCACATCTAGCTATGGGCTCGGTTTATCGATCGCCTACAAGCTTGTCACTCAAAATAATGGCGTACTGAGTGTACGAAGTACACTGGGCGAGGGTTCGACTTTTACAATAAAATTACCACTAGCAAAGACTTGAGCCTCCTTTGAAGTTGCTGACATATAGTCAGTGTCATCAACTAATAAAGGAGTCATATGAATGTTGTGACCTTGGGAATGCGCAATGCATTCCGGAACAGAACCCGGACGATGGCGATCATTGCCATTCTAGGACTTAGTATTGGGCTGAGCCTGCTGATGCTTATCTCCTACCAGGCGGTACAGCAAAAAATAACCGATACAAAAGGATCAATTGGTAACACGGTCACCATTCGCCCAGCCGGCAATACTGGTATGATAGGTCAAAACAGCAGCACACTTTCAGCCGACAAGTTAGATGATGTTAAGGATATTAATCATGTAAAAGATGATGTTAATATCTTAACCGATAGCCTCAGTACTGAAGGTAGTGCGACAATGATGGGAGCTTCAAGCGACTCGCCCAAGACAAGTCTAAAGTCACCTGTTGAGCTCAAAAAGAGTACCGACAGCAATGGCGTAACAACCTACAGCGGCGGTGGCCTGATGGTTGCCGGAGGACTACCAGAGAACTTTAGCCCTCCTATGAACATGTCAGGTTCGTCTAGCCCAACAAATGAAAATACCGTGCCTGGTGGCTCATCACTCAAGGTTACCAATGGCAAAGCCATCGACGGTACAAAAGACAGCAACGATGCAATGCTGAGTGGGGCCATGGCTAAAAAGAATGGCCTGAAAGTAGGTGATACATTTACCGCTTACGATGTAACTTTCACCGTTAAGGCATTGTTCAAGGCTGAGACCGAGAGTGCAAACAACACCATAATCGTTTCCCTGCCAACGCAGCAACGTTTGAGCAACCGCGCTGGGCAAGTGTCAACAGCTATTGCAACCATCAATTCGCTAGACAATCTTAAAAGCGCCACCGATGCTATCAAAACTAAATTAGGTGACAGCGCCGATGTTACAAGTGCGCTCGAGCAGGCCGACAAAGCGCTAACACCGCTTGCAAGCGTCAAAAAAGTAGCCCTCTTTAGCCTCTTTGGCTCGGTTGTTGCCGGAGGTGTTGTAATCCTTATGATGATGGTTATGATCGTACGAGAGCGCCGTCGAGAAATCGGTATCCTCAAGGCGATCGGCGCATCAAACCCCAGGATCATATTACAGTTCATGACCGAAGCGCTAACGCTGACATTCATTGGAGCGGTTATTGGACTACTCATCGGCATCATTGGCGGACACCCAGTTACAGCATCACTCGTAGACAGTAGTGTAAGCAGCTCAACTTCGTCGGCTGGCGGTTTACCACCGCGCCCTTCAGCAATCGACATCGGCGATCTTAAAGATATACAAGCGCAGATCGGATTCAGCGTCATATTGTTTGGCCTGGGCGGCGCATTGTTTATTGCAATGCTCGGCAGTTCGTTCGCTGGGTGGCTTATCGCGAAAGTACGACCCTCAGAAGTTATGAGACAAGACTAAAGGAGAACAATATGGTAGAGGTAAAAAAAGTATCGCGCACCTTCCAATCTGGTGAGGAGAAAGTTACGGCCGTCAGTGATGTTAGCTTCGCAGTACGCGCGGGTACCTTCGCATCCATCGTAGGCACGAGCGGTAGTGGTAAAACAACACTGTTGAGTCTCCTGGGCACGCTCGATAAACCCACAAAGGGCAGCGTTGAGATCGATGGCGTCGACGTCACAAAGCTTTCAGACCATAAGCTAGTAGAATACCGACGCAAACAAATTGGCTTTGTGTTTCAAGGCTACAATCTCATCCCCAATCTAACGGCCCTGGAAAATGTCATGCTTCCGCTTTCGTTTGAGTCAATTCCAGGCCCAGAGCGAAAACAGCGAGCAAAAGAGCTCCTTGAGCAAGTCGGTCTTACGAACGCTCAAATGCAACGTAAACCATCACATTTGAGCGGTGGTCAGCAGCAGCGCGTCGCCATCGCCCGAGCGCTTGCCAACAAACCATCGCTTATCTTAGCTGATGAGCCTACCGGTAATCTAGACACAGCGACCGGCAAGAAGATTTTTGATTTGTTACATTCACTAGCACGAGCTGAGAACACTACTATTATTGCCGTGACGCACGACCTTTCTATCGCCGGCAAAACCGATGAATCATTTCGGCTCAAAGATGGCGAGCTCATTGCGTAAACACTAAGAATTAAGGAGTTACTATGGAACCACCACGCACACAAAAAGAGTCAGCCAAGCAGTCATCACCAATGGTTTGGCTTGGTGTAGCCGCAGTCATTTTAATCATCGGATTCCTTGGTGCTATGCACTATCTAAAAGCCTCTAACGACGAGACTGAGCCTGCCACCAACCAATCGCTAGACGGCAGTCAGACGGTCAACACCTCCGAGGACGGGGCTGCGATAGACGACGAGCCATGCCCCAATGGTCAGCATAAAGCAGTACTGAGCGTTAGTGGCGAACAGGTTGTGACCTGCGGCACTCCTGCCAGCGGCAAAGTGACCAACACAACTAGTGATTCAATCACCATTACAGATAGCTCGGATGGCAGTTCTAAGACATACGCTATTACAAGCGACACAGTGTTGGCAAAGAAAGGCGGCGTCAGGGTGAAAATGTCCGAGATCACAATTGGTGAAAATATAGGCGTAATTCCCAACGATGATAATACTGCGGCTAAGCGTATCCTTGCCGATCTGCCTCAGTAACCGATTGGCTTTGATTTTATGCTATGCTCCCGAAAATAACCATAAGCTGTTACTATTAATCTTTAATTCCATTAATTATTAGAGGAGGGCTATGGAAACTATTAGACTATTAGACAATTTTGATGATATAGCATCATCATTAGCGGAAGTTGATGCCCGGGGTGATGAAATTATACGCGGTATGTACGACGCACCCCGAGATCCTTCATCAAAGCTCGTACGAACATTAGGTCAACTTGGTAGCATAGAAATCACACTCGGACCCGTCCCAGAGCAACCTAAGGAGCCGCAGCCCGCGCCGCAGAAGCCAAAGCAGCCAGAACCAGAACCCATGCCCTAAGAAGAAAAACCTCAACATCAGTTGGGGCTTTTCTTTGTCCACATCGAGCAGAAGGCCAAATAGGTATAGCCAACATATCAGTTGAGGTACACTTATCCTATAGAATGTCAAAATCCAAAACTAGCGGGAATGATCAGAAGGGTCTGTTTCTATGAACATGCGT
>CAYTRU010000070.1:0-5662 GCA_964440265.1 uncultured Candidatus Saccharibacteria bacterium
TGCCTTTTTTCTTGGCCAGGGCGATTTGCTTGATAGCTTGCTGCACGTCACTTTTTACTTGACTATATTTGGGGAAATCATGGTCGATACCCTTCAAGCTCGCCAAGGCTTCTTCATATTTGCCGTCTTGTATCAGCCTTTCGGCGTCGGTGAGTATCGCCTGTTCGTACTCCCAGCGGTCAGCTTTATCGGCTAAGGCTTGCAATTGTTTTTTTGTACTACCTAGGGCAAGCGGCGGGTTGACTTTATTGAGAATGTCGAAGGCTTCTCCGTACTGGCCGTTGTCAAGCTTTGCTTGAGCTGTTTTCAAGGCGTTATGGGCCGTGATTTCACTGTAGCCGAATACACTGGCCAGACCGATAGCGAGCAAGGCTACTAGGGCGGCAGCTACTAGCTTATAACGGCGCCGTTTGCTATGCGTGATGGCCTCGGGATCCATAGGGATGGCTTCCGACTCCGACCAGTCCGAGGGTGCTGTGGGGGCAGGTATTGCAGGTATGTCCCCTGCGGGCTCGATTACTTCCGTGTACTCTACGGGTGCATCAGTAGTAGTGACAGGTTCGGGTGCTATGGCAGGGTACATCGAGGGCGGCACAGGCAGGTGTGCATATTGGGCAGGAGCCACTTGCGTTGCTGCGACTGGTTGGGTAGCTGCCGTCGTAGCTTGCTGCGACGTCTCTGGTGCAATGCTAGGGAGTACGACCGGTGCGTCAGCGGGTGTCTGAGTAGGTTCGACATAGCCGCAGGTGAGGCAGGCTTTCACGCCGTTATAGTCGGTGAGTTGACTAGAACATTGGGGGCAGGATTGGGTATTTGTTGCTGTCATGATCTCTACTAATATAGCATAGATTGATAAATAATGCAATAATATTTTGTAAATTTAAGCATTACCGATAATCACTATTGCATCATGATACACTATACTTCTTGCCAATGAATGCCGCAGAATTGATTAAGCAGTATCTAGAAAAACAGCACATGATGCAGCTGGCGACCGTGCGGGACGGACAGCCCTGGTGTTGTACGGTCTACTACGTGGTCGATGACCGCTATAACCTGTATTGGGCAAGCTTGCCTACTCGTCGGCATAGTCAAGAGGTAAAAAACCACTCGCAGGTAGCCGTAGCCATCCCGGTGCACTTCGTCAAAGGCGAGAAAGTCGCTGGCCTCCAGATCGCTGGTAAGGCAGAAGAACTAGCCCCCTCCCCTGCCATCCGATCTGTCGCTGAACGCTATGCTGCCAAATTTCATCGAGATCGCGCCTGGATAGAAGATGTTATCACCGGCCGCACTGCTCACCGACTTTACAAACTCACCCCTGCTGCTTACGCTCTTTTTGATGAAGTTAACTTCCCCGATGATCCGCGGCATGAGTTTACCCGACTCTGACGCCAGTGTAGGGTAGCGCTTAGGCCGCTGAGGCCTCTTGGGCTGCCGGTGCCTGAGGATTTGGTATGTGCTGGAGCAATTCGGAAAATACTGACAGGTAGAGGCACATACTAGCGCGTGCAGCATTTCTTCTTGCTGTTTTAATCGGCATCGTCTCACCCGGCATAGTGAGTGCAGTAGTGCTCAGGCGTTCGCATAGACTGTCCAGCAAGGGGATACCCTTCTCTTCGAGCGGGGTATTTTTATGCTGAGCTTTAATACCTAACTTCTCACAGGCTGCGAATAAGCTGGTTTTATCGTTTCTCACCAATTCTGCCAAGGCTTTGGCTTTTTCCAGGCCTAGGACAATGCTCTTCTCGATTAAGTCAGGCCGTACCAGTTCCAAGGACTGCAATATATCATGCAAAGGAGATTCTGCCATACCTAGGCTGAATGCAACCGTATCGGCACCCACATGCGTGCCATAAATCTCAGGATCAGCTATATCGCCGAGTCCGGCCGGGGTACCATTGACCGCTTCGCGTATCTGGTTTATTACCGGGAGCTCCCGGCGTTTCAACTCTGCCACTCCCACTTCGCTATGCCGCAGTGCTCGGTCAAAGGCCGTCGGTACCTCAATACCTAAAGCCACTGGGTTATTTGCTTCGACAATCGTGTGTATGTCGCTTGGAATAGCCAGTCCTCGCCTTTGTGCTATCGTGCGTGCCACTAGTTGTACGGGCGCATTAACCTCACGCTCACGCGAGGATACATTGCTACCCACAGTAGCCCTACTCTCTATCGCAGCCTGCATAGTAGAAATTGTCCCTGTAGCTTTGGCAATAGCTACCAGCAGCGCCGAATACCCAAACGCAAAATCTTTTCCATATTCTCTGCCAGATTGACCTAAGCTTTCCTGTAATTCAAGCTTAAGACTTTTCTTTGGGCCGGCTTTACGGATACGCTCGACAGCTTTTGGCCACATGGCTCTGAGGCCGAGAGATATGCCCTGGAAAGGCTTACTCTGTCGTATCGGATCTAGCACGACGTTACGATCTGCCTCTTCTCGATCTAACAGCTCGGCTGCATAGTTCAAGTAATCCGTTAGCGAGTAGGTCCCTAAATTACCCAGTGCTTCACTGACTTCTGCATTCTCTTCGCCACTCCCCACAAGTGCGAGCGACAGCGTGTGGAAGCCTAATATTCGTCGCTGAGCCCGCGCTCGTTTGGCCGGATCATCTCCTGCCGCTTGTCGTTCTCGTTCGCGAAAACCACGCTGGGCTTGGAGCAAGGCTCCAGAGCTGTTCCCCACAATCGAATCTAGCAGTGGCTCCAGATCCTGATCTGTGAAAGCATTTGCAGCTAAGTCTAAGGCGTTTTCATCTCGAGGCCCCCAACTGTCTTCAGGAACTGCACTCAAGCCTTCCGTTAAGAGGATCACTGCAGAAGGTCGTTCATCTGAACCGCTCATAATAATTTTTAGGGTAACATATTGTCACCTTTTTTACAATCATCAGTAATGATTATCACAGGAAGAACGCCCCGGCCATCATTGTTTGCCCCTATGCTGCGGACAAGTGTGGCCCGCTGTTGCCAGACCAAGTCCAGAGTGACAAATACCGACGCCATGCGCCTTTCATACAGCGTGCATAGTGCTATATACTGAGCCTATTATGAGTACACCGCGTAATTGGCACCGGGCACACCGTGAAAGCTTAAGCACTGGTGAACGGGCCGCCGATCACTTACGAAATGGCATGGGTAGCTGGACTTTTGTATTTAGTTTTCTGTTATTTATGGTTGGCTGGGCTATCTTAAATACTATCGCTGGCTTGCGACACTGGGATGCCTACCCCTTTATCTTGCTAAACTTATTTTTATCGATGTTAGCCGGCCTCCAAGGAGCTATATTGCTGATTGCCGCTAAACGCGTAGATACCATCAGTGCCGCTATGGCACAACACGATTACGAGACGAATGTCGAATCTAAAAAGGAAATCGAAGAGTTAACTGCCTTAAATCGTGAGCAGCTAAAACGTTTGGAAGAGTTAGCCCAGCTACTAAAAACCAAAGTCTAAACCTTTGTCCGTTAACGTTGTAAGAAAATTAACAGCTCATCGGGGAGAGGTTGCTTATGCTAAGGTAGGTGGTCTATCACTTTTAGGAGGTGTCTGCTATGTCCGAAAAACAGATGATGCGTATCCAGGCTGCTGGACGGCCCAAGGTGTGGTGGCGTGAGTATTTGCGCTAGGGAGCAAGTTTACGCAGCTTGAGATCAACCACTGTAGGCGTCGCAGCGTCAACACTACGTGGCCATAATTTTCGTGATCTCACAATTGCGATCTCGACCGCATAATAAAACAACTGGGCTTGCAAGTATATCCAAAATAGCAAGCCCAAAGCGAGCGCAAAATAACTGTACAGAGCATCAAGACTTTTTAGCTCTCGGGCTAAGATATAGCCCCCAATTGACTGCAAGAGTACCAAACCGATCGCTGCCACTGCGGCGCCAATTTGAATTTCTCGCTTGGGGACAGGTCGTGGCAGGCTAAAGTTCAGCAAGAAAGTAAACAGCCAAAACAATAGAAATAAGTTTACGCTGAGCGATAGGCCACGAAACGCGAGGCCGTGTCCTGCACTACTGGTAAGGCCGGCACACACCGAGGCGGCTATAAAGCCTGCACCTCCGATAATTATGATACCTAGATTCTTAAACAGAGATGTAGGGAAGCCGTCATGCTGTGCTTTTGGAATCTGCCACACATGCTGGATGCCCTGCCGAAAGGCATCGGCTACTCCTCGAGCTCCATAGAGGGTAAAAACGATACCCACCACAAGCGCCAAGCCACTACTATGCAAGCCATGGACATGCGATGACAGCTGGCTGCCTAGTAGCGGGAAATAACCAGTAATACCCTTGATAAGTGTTGCCTCCAAATGCGGATGGCTGCCAACCAGGCTATCAGTAATAGTGGTAAGCACCAACAGCAGGGGAAAGAGTGATAGAAAGCCGTAATATGTCAGTAGTGCAGCGTGTGAACCAGCCGTGTCTTCGCCATATTTTTTGATGACAGCATAACTAAACGCCAACGGGCGGTGTCGCTGTTGGTAGCTATTAAACCAAGCAATGAGTCGTGCTAGTTGGCGCATATACCCCTTTCCTCGACGCTCGACGTAGGTATCGTTGTCATTACAGCATATGGAGGGCTTTTTGACTATTCACGACATGACTTTCATGCAGTGAACTTTTTGTGCTAGATCTAGATAAGTGTGAAAAAGTTCACTGCCATCATGCAGACATAAGCTTAATAATAGACATTGTAAAAAGTAAAAAAAGGAGAAAATATATATGTCCACCGAAGAAGCTGATGCCTTAATGGATAATTTTGAAAAATGGGATGCCAAGCATGCCAAGCATAACTTTATTCGACGTATGGAGCGTAAATTGACTCGAAAAGAACGCTTCGGTTCCGGTATCTAGCTCTAAAAACGAAGACGACGCATTAGGCTATCGACCGCATCGTGGTAGGATTCACTCTCGAGAGGTAGTTGACTGCTCACTATGCCTACAATCTTAGCCTCGTCTTCAGGTGCATAGTAAATAGTGGTGGGCAATCCGAAGCGTTTCAGTGGCATAAATACAATGCCAGCAAAGGCTCCTTCAGAGGTAATACAAAATGATCGAAATTCGTTGTAGCCATACTGTTTTTGACCGATAGTGACTCCGTGACTGTTTACTTGATATTGCAGTTGCCGCGGCTGACGACCACCATATACGCCTAGCATGCTACAACCGACCACAATCACCGCTACTGAGACAAAGTCCCGAGTTAAGAAAAAGATCAGACAGGCAGCCACGAGCGCTGTAATAGCCAGCCCTATATACCAGCTTTGCGACTTCTTATGGGCTACAAACTCTGAGGCTGTCCACGCCATACTTTGATCGGTGTAATCAGTAGGCTTAGAATCGGTATTTGCGTAGGTTATATTTTCCGCTAAGGGGCCTGGATCGGGGCTGGGCAAAGCAGATGATGGCGAGGGACTGTCCGCAACGTTAGCTGTAGCAGCTGGTTCCTTCGGGGTGACGGGTGTTTCACCAGACTTATCCTCGGTCTCTGTCATAAGCGTTATTGTACCGCAGCCATTCGGCCAAGACAAAGTGCTTAGCCGTCTTAACCTCCCTAGTGACTTGGAGTATCGTGACCTCTGCTGCTATAATCACCTCTGTTAAGGAGAGGTGACCGAGTGGTTGAAGGTACCGGTCTTGAAAACCGGCGTGCCAGCAATGGTACCG
>CAYTRU010000071.1:0-5499 GCA_964440265.1 uncultured Candidatus Saccharibacteria bacterium
CTCAAAACAAAAATCAAGCTGTACAGGCGATCCAAAGAGTTCGTATCTGGTATGGGATACTGCTACTGCTAGTAGCTATTTTCGGCGTACGTCTCTTTTATGTGCAAGTTATTCACTATAATTACTATCGTAGCGCTGCTCTGAGCAAACAACTGAAGCAGTATGAGATCCCCGCCAGCCGTGGAATAATCGAGGCTTATGATGGTTCGACCGTATTACCGATTGTGCTTAATCAGCCACTCTATACGCTGTATGCCGACCCGACTTATGTACAACAAGCTGATCAGGTAGCGGCTAAAATCACCGCAATCGTCGGTGGCGATACGCTAAAATACGAGAAGTTACTGAAAACGAAGAACACTCATTACGTCATACTGGCTAAAAAGGTACCAACTGATCAGCAGACCAAGATTGCACGTCTGAAACTGGCTGGTATCTTCACCCAAGCACAGGATTATCGGACGTATCCACAGTCGACATTGGCGTCGCAGCTGCTAGGTTTTGTGAATGATGACGGGGAAGGGAGCTATGGCATTGAGCAAGCTCTAAACACGCAACTAACTGGTGTGCCGGGTGAATTAAAGGCTATTACCGATGCCAGTGGTGTACCACTGGCAGCAAGCAAGGATAACACTCGTGTAGCTCCTAAAAATGGCAGTGATGTAGTCCTAACGCTTGATTTGGGCCTGCAGCAGCAGCTGGAAACCATCTTGGCCGACGGAGTCAAAAACGCGAAAGCTAGTGGCGCCAGTGCCTTGATTATGGACCCGCGCACGGGCGCCGTGAAGGCTATGGCCAATGTGCCCACCTATGACCCCGCACAATATTCGCAAGTTGATGATCCCAGCCTGTTTCAGAATGGGGCTGTGGCTCATTCCATCGAGGTGGGTTCCACCATGAAGGCCCTGACCACAGCCGCAGCTTTGGATCAAGGAGTTATCAGTGCCAACACGACGTATTATGACCCCTCTGCCTGGAAAGTCGACGGTTTCCGGATTAGTAATATCGAAGAAGATGGCGGTGCCGGTACTCGCAGTATTGCCGACATCTTAAACTTGTCACTAAACACAGGTGCGACTTGGGAGTTGATGCAAATGGGCGGCGGCGAGATCAATACCAAAGCCCGGACGGCTTGGCATGACTACATGGTCAATCATTACATGTTTGGCAAACCAACCGGCATTGAGCAGGGCTATGAGGATAAGGGCTTAGTACCAGATCCGGCAGACAATGGAGCCGGTATCGACTTAACCTATGCCAACACAGCATTTGGCCAAGCCATGCAAGCCACACCGATTCAGATGGGAGCTGCGCTGTCGGCTGCCGTGAACGGTGGCACCTATTATCAACCGCATTTAGTTGATCAGATCATTGATGCGAGCGGAAAGACTACTCAGGTGCAGCCCAAAGCCGTCAAACAGCAGGTGGTGAGCGCCAAAACCAGTCAAGAATTGGTGTCGCTGATGGAGTACGTCGTGCAGAAGCACAGCTTTACCCCTTCTTTTGATCAAAATGCCTACGCCGTCGGCGGTAAAACTGGTACCGCTCAGATTGCCAAAAAAACAGGCGGCTACTACGAGGATCAATTTAACGGCACCTACATCGGTTTTGTGGGCGGCGACGAAATCCAGTACGTCATCGTAGTATTTGTCGATAAGCCAACCAACGGCGGCTATGCGGGAACTGCAGCAGCCCAGCCGATTTTTGGCCGACTAGCTCATATGCTAATCGACGAGTCACTCGTGACGCCAAAAAGCCATTAAAACTAGACGGCTAATGATATAATAAAGCAAAAGTAAACACTTAAATGCATACACTTCACCTCACCCTTACAACCCATCAGCTGAGTAACATCTTGTGGCTCGGATTCTTGGGTTTTGCAGTTAGTATGGCTGTCACGCCGTTATATACCACAATTGCCTATAAGCAACAGTGGTGGAAGCGGCAGCGCACCGATGCCTGGTCTGGGGGTAAGGCTACCGTATATGCCAAACTCCACGCCGCTAAGCACAAGCGTAATATTCCCACCATGGCTGGTTTAATTTTTGTCGTAGCAATTGCTCTGGTGACTTTATTCGCCAATCTGAGTCGTGGCCAAACATGGCTGCCTCTAGCTGGGCTACTAGGTGCGGCGGTTATCGGTTTAATCGACGACAGCATGAATATCAAAGGTAGTGGTGGGGGAGTGGCGGGTATGAGTGCTCGCCTAAAGTTTGCTCTCTATAGTTTCGTAGTTTTAATAGGAGGCTGGTGGTTTTACGCCAGGCTCGGTGTGCACAGCATCTACTTACCGATTGTCGGCAATTTGCACATTGGTGTTTTGGTGATTGCACTATTCTGGCTGGTCGTGATCGCGACGGCTATTTCGGTGAACTTTAGCGACGGCCTGGATGGCTTAGCGGGCGGCCTGCTGACTTCTTCCTTTACGGCTTATGCGATTATTGCTGTCGTGCAGCATAAGTTTGGTATCGCTGGTTTTTGTTTGACGGTTGTCGGTACTCTCCTAAGCTACACCTGGTTTAACATCTATCCAGCTCGCTTTTTTATGGGTGACGTTGGTGCCTTTGCCCTTGGAACGGCACTAGGTATCATTGCGATGCAGACCGATACGGTTTACGCCCTGCCTATCATTGGTGCTGTCTACTTTATGGAAACGGGTTCAGTGATCATCAACCGCCTGTCGCGTAAGCTACGAAATGGCAAGAAGGTGTTTCTGTCATCACCGATTCACCATCATTTTGAAGCGATTGGCTGGCCGGAAACAAAAGTCACCATGCGTTTTTGGATTCTCGGTCAGGTAGCGGGGGTGCTCGGCCTGATCGTTTTCCTGCTAGGAAATCAAGGGGGCTGACATGCGGCCGCAAACGGTGCGCCGCCGTCCCGCCGTCGAAACCCATCAGAGCAGCCTGACCCTCGGGCGAAAGCACCGGCCTGACTATATCTTATTGATTTTATCAATTATTCTCGTATCGATCGGTTTGGTAGTGGTGTATGCTATTAGTCCCGCCCTGAGCGCGGCTAATCATATCAGCACCGGTCATTATGTGGGGAAGCAGTTGATCGCAATTGGCTTGAGTGCCGTAGCCTTCATCTTTACTTCTCAGATACCACTAGCTTGGTGGCGCAGAGCCTATAAGCCACTATTGGTATTAGCAGGCTTGGCGACTATCTTAGCCCTCATCTTACCGGCGCCGCCTGCCTATCCGGCGCATCGTTGGGTTCGTCTGGGTGGTTTTTCGTTCCAGTCCGTGGAACTAGTCAAGTTTGCCGTGATCGTTTGGCTGGCCGGATTTCTGGCCTTACGGCTCAAGCAGGGTACTGTTACAGACACTCGACTGACACTTCGGCCCTTATTCATCGCGTTGGGTGTCCTGGGCGTAATTGTGGCTGGTAGACAGAGTGATTTAGGTTCTACAGGTGTCTTGGTGGCAATTATGGCGATCATGGCCTTTGTGGCCGGCTTACCACTGCAGCGCATTATGCTAATTGGCGGTGTAATTGTTGTGGGGCTAGCGCTAGCCGTATCGTTTACGCCCTATCGACAGGCCCGATTAACAGCTTTTTTGCACCCGGAAGCCAACTGTCAAACCACGGGTGGTTATCAGGCCTGCCAGGCTTTGGTTGCGGTAGGATCGGGCGGTATGGTTGGCCTGGGGCTAGGCAGTAGTGTCCAGGCTTATGGCTATTTACCAGAAGCCGCCAATGATTCGATTTTTGCCATTTATGCTGAGAAGTTTGGTTTCGTCGGTAGTGTAGCCTTATTGGCGGCCTTTGTGGCATTTTTTGGGCGAATTAAGCACATTATTGAACGTTCAGAGGATGACTTTAGCCGTTTACTGGTGGTAGGTGTACTGGCATGGCTGAGTACGCAGGCTCTTATCAACATCGGTGCGATGATTGGCTTACTGCCGCTCAAAGGTATTACATTGCCATTTATCAGCTACGGCGGCACCAGCATAGTGTTTATAGCTGCAGCGGTCGGGCTCGTGTTTCAGGTTTCCCAGTACACTACCTACAGCACGCCTCGTATAGCGGCCAAGGGCATGAGCAGTGATGTAGGTCTCAAGCGTACGAAGAGGACGCCTTATTCATGAGTACGACCATTGTAGTCACAGGCGGTGGTTCCGGAGGCCATATTACCCCAATTTTGGCGGTAGCAGCTGAAATAAAGCGGCTACAGCCAAGTGTAAGGGTGGTATATATCGGCCAGCGTGGTGACAGTCTCAATGATCTTCCGGCACAAGACCCCCATATCGATGCGATCTACACGGTATTCGCTGGTAAGTTTAGGCGTTATCACGGTGAAGGCTGGCGTCAGATACTTGATCTGTCGACTATGTATAAGAACCTACGAGATATGTGCTATATAGTCATCGGACTGGTGCAAAGCTGGCTGTTGATACGGCGGATACGGCCGGCTATCGTCTTTACGCGCGGCAGTTTTGTCAGCGTACCAGTAGCTTTGGGGGCGGCCTTGTGTCGGATCCCCTATATTACCCATGACTCAGATCCGATGCCGAGCCTCGCTAATCGTCTTATCGCTCCCTGGGCTCGCCTGCACGCCGTGGCGCTTCCGGCTGCTAGTTATCCTTATCCGCCTGACAAAACTATCACTACCGGTATACCCCTGCAGCGTGAATTTCAGCCCGTTACCTCTGTGCTAAAGCAACAATATCGCACTGAACTAGGTATCGAGCAGGGAGCTTCGCTCCTGTTTGTCATAGGCGGTGGTCTCGGCTCCCAACGAGTTAATCTCGCTGTAGCGGAAGCCTTACCGCATCTGTTAAAAGATTTCAAAACCTTACAAGTAGTCCAAGTGGTCGGGCGAGATAATCAACAAACAATGGAGCGCTACTATCAAGAACAACTTTCACCTCTGGAGCAGGGAAGAGTACAGATCCTAGGCTTTACTGATACGGTGTATCTTTACAGTGGTGCTGCAGACGTTGTTATTAGTCGAGCTGGTGCGACTAATCTGGCGGAATTTGCCGTGCAAGGCAAAGCCTGTATCATAATACCTAGTTCGTTTCTGGTAGCCGGACATCAACTTAAAAATGCAGCTTACTTGGCAGATCGGGGAGCAGCTGTAGTGATGGACGAGGAAGAATTAGCCACCGATCCAAATCGTTTAGCTAAGCAAGTCGCCCAGCTCTTACATCATCCCGAGCAACAATTGCAGCTGAGCACAAAATTAGCTGCTTTGGCTCATCCGGGAGCAGCCAAGATCTTGGCCAAGCTGATTCTTGCACAAATTAATGCACCTGCGAAACAGGCTAAATCTTCTAAAACTAGTCCATGAAACTGTCTCGTAAACCAGCGCCACGCAACCCACCTGGCCGACAGCGGCCCACGACTGAGGGGCCCGCTACAGCCACTTCTTTTCGCTATCGAGCTCGTCGTTCAGAGGAAAGCTTTAATGTAGGTCGTCAACCGCGAAGCGATTCCAGCCGTGCTCACCCCAAGCAGCTCGGCCGTTTCTTAATGCAACGTTTCGGTGCA
>CAYTRU010000072.1:0-5494 GCA_964440265.1 uncultured Candidatus Saccharibacteria bacterium
ACCGGTACAACTTCAACCAACATTGCGGGTTACTTTAACGCTTCAGGTGGCACGAACAACTACAGCGTTTATACGGGCAACTTGCCTTCGAGCTTTTCAGCAGGAGAACTCTTTGATGGAGGCTACTTTAGCGCTGCCAGGAACATATTTGCTTTGCGCAATCCTACCGGTGATGCAACAGCCCTTCAAGCCATCGTCCAGGACAGTGGCGATAACGTAACTCAAGCATTAAATGGCGTTTTAGAGATAACCAGTGCAAGTGGTCTAACGCCTTCGTTTCAGGCTGCAACCGGTGGTGACGCTTTTATTACTAACGCAGCCGCTTTCCGTCACATTCTCGTCGGATCACAAGGTTTTGTAGAATCTGATGCTGGAACTGCTGATTTCCTTATAGGTGCAAAAGGTTTTGGCGCCGGCGAAGGAGGCACCGTAACTAATTTACACGCCGGCGACTTTAAGAACCAAATTGATGCTGGAACAATCACAAATAGCGTGGGTGTCTTTGTTGATAGTACACAAAAAAGCGGCGGAACACTCACTAATAATTACGGTATCTATATCGCCGATCAATCTGCCGGTACCACAAACTTTAATCTTTACGCAGGTCCGGCAGCCTCCTCTTTTTCCGCTAATACCCAATCGTATATTACCTTGAGTAAAAATGTCTTTGCTAGGCTCAATGACGCCACAAGTGAGAGCAGCACTACCCTAACAAATGTTTTTCAGGACAACACCTTAAACAACGTCTTTACGGTCTTAACGTCAGCGGAAGCCAGCCACACTTCGGGAACCAAAGACCTAGTTGTCGGAACTGAGAGCGATGCCTATAATACTGCTGCCGGAACTGTCAACCACCTCTATGGCTTTTCAACATCACTCTTAAATACTTCTACCGGCACTGTTCATAATATGTATGGCTACGATGCGGGTGGATGGGCTAATAGCGGTGGTGGTACGGTTGACACTACGTATGGCCTGCACATTGATGACAGTATTGCCATTGGTACAACCAACTATGCTATATGGACTAATTTGGCTTCGGGTGCTAATAACTATGCAGTATATACCGGTGGCACTGCCAAATCCTACTTCGGTGGCAATGTCGGCATCGGCACAACTGCTCCAAACAATGCGTTAGAAGTACTTTCAACTACTACACCCCAGGTGCGGATTGCGTATGATACCTCCCATTTCTCAACAATTGGGGTATCGTCAGCAGGGGTAGAAACCCATGCCATTACCAGTGGTCAAAGCCTAGCCTTTACCAATGGTACGAATACCCTGTGTACCATTACCGATGCTGGGACAACCGGCAACCTTAACTGTACGGGTACGATAAGTAGTACTGGTGTGTCTTCTACCGGCAACATTACTCCCTCAGCTGACAATACTTACGATCTTGGTACTACTGCTCTTAGGTGGCGGAAATTAGAACTTGGACCTGGATCGCTAGAATTAACCTCAACAACGGGAACAGCGGGTGCTGGTTCGAACTACACACTAGGTTCTCTTTCCTTTACCACAACTAATTTAAAACTAGCGACTTCGGCAGTTGGTTCTGGAGCCACTGGAACCTTACAGCTGACCACCGGGTCCAACACGGGCTTGAACATTGATGCTTCTGGTAATGTCGGCATCGGGACGACAAGCCCATCGGCCCAGCTTGATGTGGCGTCTACAAGCAATAGCTTCACCAACGGGAAGATCTTCTCTGCATCATTGGCGCCGACAGCTGCAACCGGCACCGCCGTTTCCGGAAATATCGCTTCAATCTCCTATTCCCCGACCTATTCGACAGCGGTGACGACACCAACAATTAGCGGGAATGTGTTAAATATCAGCCGGGCAGCTACGACTAATACGTCCTTTGCCTCGACATTGACCCTTTCCGGAGCTGTTGCGTCGATCAGCGATACCTGCACACAGACAACCGGAACCTGCACCTCAACCGGCAATGTCCTGGCATTAACACAATCATACGCTTCGGCCACCGGCGCAGTCTTGAACATTAGTAACAGCGGCACCGGTGCGTCGATCCTCCTCCCGCAAGGTACGACCACCAAAGACGGCATACAGTTTGGAACAGACGCCAACTCAGTAAACCTCTATCGCAGTGCAAACGATACGCTAGCCACCGACGATAAGTTTTCCCAGAATATAACCGTTACCGGTGGTACACTATATAACGTCGCTGCAGGTTCGAGTGTCACCCAAGCCAGCGCCTACACCGGTTTAAATATCGATCTTTCGAGCAACGTTACCGTGCCTAATTCCGCAAGCGGTAACCAAACCGGCTTGGCAATCGCGGTAAAAGACGGCGGTGGATCAGCCACATCGACCGGCTTGACCATCGGCGGCAATCCTGACACCGGCTTAAGCATTACGACCGCCAATTCGACCGGCATTGATCTTTCAGGCGCAAATCCCGGTACCGCGATTAGTGTTGGTGCATTCTCAAATTACGGCTTATTTGTTGGTGCCGGCAGCCTTGATGCCGCCACCGGCATTTACGTCCAGGCAGGCGGCAATGTTGTATCTTCAGGCAGACTGATAGCCGCAACCCTTTCGCCGGCTGCCGCCAGTGCCAGTATCACCGGTAACATGGCTGAGATTTCCTTAGTACCAACTTATTCGACAGCTGTATCGACTCCTTCAATCTCAGGTAATGTGTTAAATATCAGCCGGGCAGCCACAACCAATTCGTCGTTTGCCTCAACATTGACCCTTTCCGGAGCCGTAGCCGCAATTTCAGATAATTGTACGCAAACAACCGGAACCTGTACCTCAACCGGCAATGTCTTAAGACTAACCCAATCGTACGCTTCCGCCTCAGGCGCCGTTTTAGCCTTTGCGAATAGTGGCGCTGGCGTTGACATACTAGGCACTTCCTCAACCTGGCAAGTAACAAAAGCCGGTGTTGCTACCTTCGCTTCGGTTACATCCGGTTCAGGTGCAATTTCCGGCGGAGCAGGCAGCTTTACCACCTTAACTTCGTCTGGTGCAACGACACTAGCAACCGGTTCTTCCTTAACGAATACGTTTGGCAGTGGTGCTTCATCAATCAATACCATTGGCTCGACTACAACACCAGGAGCTCTTACCCTGCACGGAGCAACCACCCTGGATAATACCTTAGCGGTCACCACTTCCCTCACCACACCGATTATCTATGGTGGCTCTGGGACAACCTCAACCTTAAGCTTACGTTCTACCTCAGGTGTTGGTACAACCGGGGCAGATATCATTTTTGGTGTTGGTACAGCCGGCGGTACTGAAGCTATGCGGATCACCAATTCCGGCAATGTCGGCATCGGCACAACAGCACCATCTTACCCGCTCGACGTTCAATCTACCGTCACTTCCGGGCCGGCACAGGCCCTGAATGTAGTTTTAACTGCTAACCAATCAGCAGATGGTAATAATTTCTATAGCAATTTAGTGCAAATAAAAACACCCAATACCGCAGGACACACCTTAACCGGCCTGTTTTATGGATTAGAGGGTAATGTTACGATAGACGGCTCATGGGTATTTAACCCAGCCGGTAATTCGATTACCGGCCTCATTGGCGAAATAGACCAGAAAACAACCGGGGCAATCTCAAATGCTTATGGAGTAGAAGGGAAAATAACCCAAAACAGCAGCAATAATGGTCTTTTAACAAATGCATATGCTATCCAGGCTGATGCTCCTTCAGCACTTGGAGATGTAAGTAGTAACCCTCTTATCACAAATGCATATGGGGTTCATATTAGCAATCAAGGTGGCTGCAGTTTATGCCACAGTGTCGCTAATGCCGTAGGACTCTATGTTGATGCTCAAACAGGTGGCAATACTTCAAACTATGCCGCTATCTTCGCCGGCGGCAACGTAGGTATTGGCACAACTAATCCAGCAGATAATCTGGACGTTTATTCAGCAACCACGGGGCATGGAGCAAAAATAGGAACGGCCGCCATAGGAGACTGGAACGCTTTCGGAAGTAGCGCGAACTTCGCAGTTTTTGCGCATACATCTGTTGTTGCTACAGCGGGGAGTTATGCGCTGCTCCAAGATAGTACTGGACAAACATACCTCAACTCGGCATCAGGAAAACCGATAAGCTTCAGGATTAATAACGCCGATAAGATGTCACTCACCAGCGGCGGTTACCTGTACCTTACCGGCGGCTCAAATGGCGCCATTTCCAACACCCAAGGGGCATATTTTAATTGGAACCAATCAAACGGCGGCGGAGAAACAGATTTTATCAACCATATGGGAGGAGGATCGCAAGGTGGATTCAATTGGTATAACACTTCTACTGGAACAATAGCCAGCCCAATCATGACAATTAAATATGACGGTATGACCGGCATCGCAGGTTCACCTGCCAACGATAATATTGCGCTAAACCTTTCTACAACAATAGCAGGCGGCGGCACAACGGAGGTAGGTTTACAAATGGGCAATATTGGCTTCACCAATTCTGCTACAAATCAGATGTATGGGGAATATATAGGACTTACTACCCCCAACACCTCATTTACAACTTCTACCGTAGCTGAAATGTATTTGGGGGGTATTGTCAAAGGTGCCAGCCATACCATTAGCACTGCGTATGGTATGTATATAGAAAATGTTAATGTGGGTGGCACAAATTATGCCCTTTACACCAACGGCGGTCAAGTGCATTTCGTATGTACAGGCCAAGCATCATGGGCAAGTGGAGGATCAAACCCCACCTGTTCAGACTATGCTGAAGAATATGATAGCAGTGATGTGGCGCTTTCTGCTGGCGATGTTATTGCCATTGATACGGCAAATGACAACAAGGTAGCTCGCTCAAGTAATAGCTACCAATCCCAAATCATCGGCGTTTACTCCACTTCCCCTGGTATGTTGATTGGACCCGATGGTGTTGTCTCTGCCGGCGGAACCGACGCAAAGCTTCCTGCCGGAAAAGTACCAGTTGCACTCACAGGAAAAGTGCCAGTCAAGGTATCTTTAGAAAATGGACCGATCCATATTGGCGACTACCTAACCTCTTCTTCAACTCCTGGGTATGCCATGAAAGCAACAATAGCCGGGAGGGTTATCGGTATAGCAATGGAAAGCTTTGACGGCACCCCGCTGCAATCAGGAAACGCGATCCCCAGGCCGCCAAATCAGATCATGGCGTTCATTAATCCTACCTGGTATAACCCAGTGTCTAGCCCAAGTATTGCCCAGCTAGCGTCTAGCCTGCCAAGTACATATACGCCGCTTACCGCTGACCAGGCAGCAACCGGCTTGGCCCAGCTCGCCCTGCTTCCCCAAGCTTCGCCTACTGCCCCAACGACGCTGAGCGCTGATCGTTTGGTTGCAGGGTTGGATGTCTTAACCGGCCAGGTGACTACAAATAAAGTACTGACGAGTGATATTGCAGCACTTGCTAGTAGGGCGTTGACAGTTAGGCTTTCGGATAATGGCACGTTTGTCGTCGTGGGCAATAATGGCTCGCCGGCGTTGACAC
>CAYTRU010000073.1:0-5410 GCA_964440265.1 uncultured Candidatus Saccharibacteria bacterium
TCTAAAATATCGGTCTACGCGGAAAGTCGTGCAGAAGCTGACAAAATATTCGCTGGACTTACAGTGGGTGGAACGATTGAAATGCCTATGGATGAAAGTCTATGGGGTACGTATTTCGGGATGTTTAGAGACAAATTTGGTATTGAGTGGACGGTAGAATTCGACCCAAGTGGAGCTGGGCAAGCGTAATATTATGAAAGAACAAATAAATCCAGCGTTAAAAGAGTTAGCATTTTTAGTGGGCAAGTGGGATATGAAGATATCCAATGCGTCATTTCTACCAGATCTATCAGAGATCATAGAAAGTACTGCGTCATTTGAATGGTATGAAGATGGGGAATTTCTGGTACTTCGACAAGGGACAAAAGAAACGCCTCATGCAACTTGGCTTATCGGCCACGACCAGGATTCGCCCAACTACACTGTGCTTTATTTTGATGATCGCCACTTTTCTCGCGTCTATGAAATGAGCTTTGAAAAAGACGTGTGGAAAATATGGCGAAATGCTCCTGGCTTCGTTCAAAGTTTTGAGGGTAAAGTGAGCGAAGACAAAGATACTATTACCGGAGCATGGCGCAAGTCAGCCGACGGTAAGAAATGGGAGCATGATTTTGACCTTACGTACTTCTCGTCAGGTCTAAAGTTATCACCTAAGGCCATATAAAGAGATAAAGAAGTGATGGATGCCGCGTCAAATATAAGATTTCTAACACTTATTCGGAAGTGTTTTGGTACGATAAAAGTATGAGAAAAATAGTAGTGCTAAGTTTTATCAGTCTCGACGGTGTCATGCAGGCGCCGGGCGGGCCGGAGGAGGACACTTCGGGCGGGTTTAAATACGGGGGCTGGACTGCTCCACTTTCAGATGAATTTTCCGGCAATATCATGACCGAGCAAATGAGTATGCCGTTTGACTTGCTGCTGGGCCGCAAAACCTACGATATATTTGCTGCGTATTGGCCGAAGCATCCGGAAATTGAGTCTGTAGCTGGTCCATTCAACCAGTGTACGAAATACGTGGTTGCTCACGAGCCGATCGAACTTCCCTGGAAAGGCTCCGAGCTCATCACTGGCGACGTAGTGGCCAAGCTCAAAGAACTCAAACAGCAAGATGGTCCAATGCTACAGGTCCACGGCAGCGGAAACCTCATACAAACGTTGCTCCAGAACGATCTCGTCGACGAACTGTGGCTCAAGATATTTCCTGTCACCCTTGGCACAGGCAAGCGTCTATTCGCTAACGGTACACTGCCAGCGGCCTTCGAGCTCACGGAATCTAAAATTACGCCGCTGGGTGTCATCTTTGCCAATTACAAAAGAGCTGGCGAGGTTAAGACCGGTTCATTTGCTTGATATAACTATTGCCTGCCAAGCACCCATTTTTGGGAAGGGCTCAGCTGCTTATCGGTGCGGTGTGGGCAGCCCATCCAACAACAAGGGCGACGTTTTCCTTGCGCAAGCTCCGTAATTGCCCGCGTAATGTGTTTCTTTCTGGTTTCGGCAGTTTTAACAGATATAGTCCAGCAGATCCACTCATTGCGTGCTAGCGGCGTAATGTTTCCCCAGGCAGCCAAAGCTTTCGGGGAAGAGAGTAGAGCTTTTTGTAAATCTGTCGGTAAGTTATGCGCTACACCGCCGGCGATCTCTTTTTTGGTCATACATGTATAGTACCTGAAATTATATTTTTCTATCAACTAAGACTTCTTCGGAGGGTTTCAACCCACATTTTAAGCTTAATCCCCCTCGAGGTTTCGTTATAATGTAAGCATGCAAGAATCTTTCGCAGACATACTAGCTGTTGGCGGCAAATCAAACTCCCTCGGCAGAGCTCAAGAAGTTATTGAAATTGTGTTGCATGATCAGCCCCTCCTAGAAGAGCTCTACGAATGCTTATTCAATGAGGATGCGTGGGTGCGCATGCGCGCGGCAGATGGTATAGAAAAGGTTGCCCGGCTTCACCCAAACTGGCTGGAGCCTTATATAGACAGAATTTCTAAAGATCTAGCTCCCAGCACCCAGCCATCTATCCAGTGGCACATCGCCCAGATATATGGGGAGGTTACCTTAACAGCAAGCCAAAAACGTTTTGCCATCAACTGGCTGAAAGGGCTATTGTCTTCACCGCAGGTCGACTGGATAGTGGCAGCTAATTCGATGGATACGTTGGCGCAATTTGTGCGCGACGGATCAGTACCGAAATCTCAACTGAGCGCACTGCTCGAGATTCAGTGCCAGCATAAGTCAAAGTCAGTCGTACGGCGTGCCGACAAATTGCTAAGCGAGCTGACGTAGAATTTCTGTATACTAGACAGTAATAGAATTCAAAGCTACACCACTAAGTGTAATCTTCATCAATTACAAAAGAGTCGGCGAGGTTAAAACCGTTCATTTGAGTAGTATAACTGCAGCAGAGCGGCTCTTGGTTAAATTGGATATAGCTGATTGACAAAACTGCCCTCACTACTTAATAATAAAGCCCAAAGCACCACAAGCAGTATCATCAAAGGTAATTCATAAAGATCACTATGACCAAAAGGAAGAAAAAGCTCATGCCGCCAAAAGATCCAATAACCCCTACCGTAGACCAAGATACTGAACAGACAACTAAAACGAACAAACCTGGTCTCCGTATTATGGGGAAACGATTGCCCTATGCCGTTATAAAGGAAAAGCGACTGTCATATATGCATATGGCGGCTTTCGCGCTGTTTTTCGCCGTTATTGGTACCTCTTTAGTCTTGTTTAGTCATGCTGCTCCATCAATAGTTGCCAGCGTGGAAGCTGAGAATATGACATTGCCAGCTGGCACCTCTATTACTAGTGATGGCAAGGCCATCCTTATGGCAACTAACGGAGTTGCTACTAGCGCAGCACCAGTCTCTTTTGCTGCGGTGTCCAACCAGATTACTGTACGTGCTCAAGGCGTTCAGTGCAATGGTGCGCCGCAAATGGTAGTCAGGGTAGACAATAATCCAGTGCTAACCTCTACCGTTAGTTCAACGAGCTGGACTGATTATTCTACACCCGTGAATCTTACTGCTGGAGTACACATGGTGTCGGTTAGTTTTACAAATGACTACACTAAATATAAAGGCAAAGGAAATTTAGTCTGTTCGCGTGACCTAAATGTCGATAGCTTAACCTTCCTTGGTGCTAACGGCGACACCTCAGCTCCGACAGCAGCATTATTAACTGCTACTGCGGGTGATCAGCAAGCAGTGCTAAGTTGGACTGCGGCTACTGACAATGTCAGTGTTACCCGCTATGAAGTTTGGAAAGATAATAACTACGTTACTGGCTTGCTGGGTACTGTGCGCAACTACACCGCCAGCGGTTTAACCAATGGTGTTCCCAGCAATTTCCGGGTAGTTGCGTATGATGATGCCGGTAATTATACGAACAGTAACACCGTAAGCGTTACCCCTATGGCAGCTACGACTCCGGTAAGTGCCGGTTGTCCAAGCGGTGTCGTGCCGGCAGCATTTCCATCGCGCCTCAAGACAAGTGGACGTACTATCATCGATGAGAACGGCTGTGTCATGCCTAAACTAAAAGGTTTTAGTGTCTATCTAGCGCCCGGCTACACTCATTCTCAAACCGATTTTAATGACATGGCCGCGCTGGGTGCCAAGATCAACCGGGCTACCATTCACTGGGATCAATTTGAGCCGACTCAGGGAGTGATTGACCCGAGCGCCATAAGCAGTCTTGATCAGCACATCGCTTTTGCCGAGAACGCTCATATGTACACTATGCTCGAACTTCACCTTAATATTGGCAAAGATCCTTCATGGACATCGGCATATCCCACTGAACTAGAAAAGTACAGCCATTATGGCCAGACCATAACTCAGTATCTGGCCAATCGATACGGTAACCCGGCCAGCCCGCACTACACCAAGTCTGTAGTCGGTTTCGGTCTGAATGAGCCGCCGATTGAGGATAACACCATTCGCAATGGCAATAACGCCATCCCTTACGTGGAAGGCAAACAGCAGCAGATGATCAGCTGGATGCGCGGCGCTGGGTATGCCCCTAGCTGGATTGGCTTTGTAGCCGAGGCCTATGCCGGGGCAACTCCAATTTACGATCACAGCTGGCAAAATGCCAACGCGACCGACGCTTCACCAACTGCCTACAATGCTGTCGGCGGAAACGTCATCTACGATCTACATGATTACATGATGGGTTGTGCAATTCCGGGGACAGCTACGCTCAGTACTAACCCTAATTGTGACGGCCGTCAATATAACGGACAAAATTATCCGATATACCAGGGTGGCCCACAGATCGGCACTGATAAAAACGCCTTCTCGTACGCTTCAACAGCTGTAACACGTAGCCAACTTTTTGCCTACATAAAGCCGTACAAAACCTTCACCACGCAGGCCAACGTGCCATTGATGGTCGGCGAGTGGGGCTGGACCGCTGGAAAAACTGACGAACTTACCTACGTTGCTGATCAAAAGGCGGCCTGGGCCGATGCCGGCACCTCTATTGAAATGTATTGGGACTTTAACTCCACTACCGATACCGGCGTCGACCCATGGGCAGCACACCCAGGGGGAACCTGGCGTCCAAGTGTCACGGCCTGGATGAGTCCTTGATTCCATCACGCTGGTGCTGCCTCAAATAAAAGTAGATTATGTATGTGCTTGGAAACAAAGTTTAGGATTGTTAGGGATCAAAAAAGAAATCAGTAAAAAACTAGGAGTAAGAGTATGGCAGTTACAGGCATAGGCGGCATTATGTTTCGGGCGGAAGATCCAGAAGCGCTTTCGGCTTGGTATAAGGAGCACCTGGGAATTGACAAGTATAAGTGGGAGCAACACGCGGGTCCGACCGCCTTTGCTCCTTCTGCTAAAGCTACTGAATATTTTGGGAGTATGTCTCAGCAGTTTATGTTGAACTTCCGAGTAGATGACCTGGACGGTCTACTTACACAGCTTACGGCAGATAAAGTAAAGGTTGTGAAAGAGATTGAGGCATATGCAGGCATGGGTCGCTTTGCATCAATTGAAGACCCCGAAGGTAATCGCATCGAGCTCTGGGAGCCTGAAGATAAATAGGCAGATGAGTATCGACCAAAAACCTCGCGTCTACACCATCAGCTTTGCGAGCGTCTATCCGCTGTATGTTGCTAAGGCCGAAAAAAAAGGCCGCACCAAAGCTGAAGTCGACGAAATCATCCGCTGGTTGACAGGCTATAGCCAGCAAGAGCTAACGGCGCAGCTGCAAAAGCAAATCAACCTCGAGACCTTCTATGCTCAAGCTCCCGGCCTGAATCCTGCGCGGACTTTGATCAAGGGCGTGATCTGTGGCATCCGAGTAGAAGACATCGTCGAGCCAACCATGCGCGAAATTCGCTACCTAGATAAGCTGATCGATGAGTTAGCCAAGGGAAAAGCCA
>CAYTRU010000074.1:0-5359 GCA_964440265.1 uncultured Candidatus Saccharibacteria bacterium
GAGATCTACACCAGGACGTACACTCTTTCCCACCACGACGCTCTTCCGATCTCGACGGGGTTTTTGTAATTTGCCAGGCACACACTGCTACGCCTAAAAGCAGTAAGATACCCCCAAAGACAAAGGGATAGAATAATTTTTTACGTTTCTGTCCCATCTGATAGCGCATAGACTCATTCTAGCCTGAAAGTTTGCATTGCACTATCGAAAATCGCTTTATCTAACGCTTCAATTGAAGACCGACAGTGTAGACAAATTCTTCAATATTTTCATTTTTCGTCGCCCAGCCACACACTAATCGAACCATGGTTGTATCATTATCAATTTTTTGCCACCTTGGTAAGTCATAGTCTTTTTCTAGCTCTTCTACCGTTTTATTTTTTAGATTCACGAAGACATGATTTGCATCACTATCATGAGCCAACTCCGCACCTACCGCAAGCAATTCCTGACGGAGTTTTTGAGCCATGACGTTGGCGTGCGTCGCTAGGTCTAACCAGAGATTATCCTCGTCAAAAAAGCGGGCAAATTGTAAGCTCATGAACCGCTGTTTGCCCATATCTCCCCCGCGTCGCTTCATGTGATTCTGAAAATTAGGCTTGAACATATCATTTCTTATAACTACCGCTTCACCGTACACACCGCCATTTTTCGTGCCGCCGATATAAAACATATCTATATCGAGCGCGCCAAATTCTGGCAGTGTTATGCCAGCAGACTTGCTGGCCATCGCCATAGCCAGGCGTGAGCCATCAAGGTAGACATACAGATCCTTACTCTTAGCATGAGAGATCACTGCGACAAGCTCATCTTTGGTGTAGACGGTGCCCTGTTCGGTTACCTGCGTCAGATAAACTACCCTCGGTACCACCGTGTGATAGCCTTTATAGTGCTCGAGAGCCAGATCAATCAACTGTGCATTTAGTTTTCCGTCTGGCGCGGCAACCGAAATGATCTTGTGCCCTGTCGCCTCGAATGCACCTGCCTCATACGTATTAATGTGCCCTGAATCAGGGCAAATAACCCCTTCAAACGGTGCAAGCATTGACGAAAGTCCGATAACGTTCGCGACCGTTCCATTAGGCACATAATGAATAGCAGCCTGTGGGATGTCAAAAGCCTTTTTAATACGTTCGGCCCCTAAACGAGCAAACGTATCTTGCTCAGGATCGACAAAGTGATCTAAGTTGTGCTGAAGCATATAGGCAAGGATCTCAGGGTGCGCTCCTTCAGGCTCAATATCGAAAAAACTATACTTCATTACAGCGATAGTAGCATATTTTCAAATGCTACAAATCACGAGATGTTTCATGATTTTTTCCAACCTACTTTGTTTGGCAGCACCTATCAGTGCTTTTTTCGCAGGATGAGTTGGTGAGAGCTACGGTAGCCTTGTGGGAGATAGCAGTAGTATGGTACAGTCTACACCCTGATCCTTCTAGAAGTTCTTTAGGCCATATTAGGCTAAATCATAACCAGTGTATTATACTTAATAGCATTATGGATCAGTTTGGATCATGGGCAAAGATAGTTATTGTCGAAGACGACGCTAGCTTGGCCGACATATATAAGACCAGGCTGGAGTTACTTGGTTACATTTGCTTTGTAGCTCATGACGGCATAGAAGCCCTGGCGTTGATTGAAAAAGAACGTCCTAGCTTGGTGTTACTAGATATAATGCTACCGAAGCTTGCTGGTGATCAAATCCTCAAGGTTTTGCGGGTAACCGACTGGGGTAAAGACATAAAAGTCTTAGTTATTTCGAATCTGAATGAAGCCGATGCGCCACCGGGTATACGTGCTCAAGGCATAGAAGGCTATGCTGTGAAAGCAAACTTATCGAATGATCAGATTGATCAACTAGTCGACAATATCCTCAAACCAGCGAATCAAAGTGAAGATATAGAGTTAACTAGCCCTGATACACCTAACTTATCGACTTAGTCACCTGGGACGTTTTGACAAATAGAGCTCGGCACGGCCATCTTCCCAAATGGTAGTAAATCTTTGCAAGAAGTCAGCAATAATCTCTAGCTCTTTTTCGGTGTAGCTCGCTACCAGTTTGTCTTGCGCTACTCTAGTGCTGGCAAACATTGGACCGACTGTCTTGATAGAGCTTTTCAAGGGAGCGATTAAGGTACCGCGGCGATCTTTAGGATTCGGGCTGCGTTTGATGAGTTTAGCTCTTTCTAGTCGGTCAAGCATGGCAGTAGTGGCCCCAGAGCTCAGCCCGGTATAGCGCGATAACTCTGTCGGCGTTGCGATACCTTTGAAAAATAATAATGCAAGACATTCCATATCTGTGACGTTAACGCCGAGCTGGCTCCCAACTGCATTGCGAAATAGTACGGTGCTGATACCGTACTCACGGGCACCCAGGATTACTTGGCGCTCTAATTCTTTTTTGGATAATGGTGACATGTGTATAGTTATTGACACTACCTCTAATATAGAGTATCTTGATTATACAGATAAATTATAATAATTTCAAGGGGGTACTTTATGAAACTCAAAGCAGCATCAGGTTATGCCTGTTATGTAAAAGATTTGGATAAAACAGCTGCATTTTATGAAAAATTAGGATTGGAAGTTAAGAAACGGAGCTCTGACCGCATAATTATTTATATAAACTGGTACCGCATAGATTTCGTGAGGCAAGACACAGAAAACAAGGCAGATATCCAAAAAGAAGCTGCGATAGAGACCAAAGGCGCCGGAGTATTTTTATACTTTAGCGTAGATGATGTAGACACAGCCTACACCGAGGCACTCTCGCTAGGTCTACAGCCGGCAAGCGAGCCACAAAATATGTCTTGGGGTAATCGTGAGTTTATCATCCGAGATCCGGATGGCTATAAGATCGTGCTCTTCAAACGAAAAATTGCCAAGAACCCTACTGACTAACGTTAAAACGGGTAGGCTATTTATGGGATAGTGTGAGCGCAGTATTCAACTGTAAACCCGGTATGAGCTTCTTTTCGGTGACTGGGCGAGGTTGCCGCTTTTGAGGTGGCATTTGATCGATCTTGTAGCTTCTTGAAAAATAGTTACCGTAAGTCACGTCAATATCGATAGAACAAGAGTCGGCAGACAGACATACCATGGTGTCGTCATAGGCATAGGCATAGAATATATCCCTTTTTTGAGTGCTTTCCTCTGGAGTAAGGTTAACAGGTAAATTGTTCGCGGGATAGCCGACATACATGCTGATGGGAGCTGTAGATTTTGCCAAAAGAGCGGCACGCAGCGTGAGTTTACCCACTACAGTATGGTCACTATGATCACCGACTGTAAATTTTCCGCTCGCCATTTGAGTAAAAATCGCCGAGGGACTGTCCTGGTAGATGATCGTTTGCATGAGGTGAGTCAGAGATGCGTACGTATAGCTGGAGGCTTGATCAACTGTTGTCAAGGCCGCGCTTTTATCAGAAGACAGTTCTTGTAGTGAAGAGTAACCATTGTCAGGAAAGCCCTTACCGTGAATGCCCCCATCGGGCACACGCAAGAAGAGGAGGCTGACAGATGGATTGCCGCTCAAACTGCTGGTCAAAACCTTGTGATCGTCTACGATTACTGTAGCTTCAGTCCAGACGTTCTGTGCTCCGAGCATTGAGGCGTAGGCCGCTTCTATACCTCGCTCTCTGCTTTGCCAATAGGACTGTTCGCGGCCGTCATCGGCAGCTGTTATGAACACGCTGCGGACGCACTTATGGTCATTGAGCTGCTTGACCAGATCTGGGTTCATGAACAATAGATCATCGTCTGGGTGCGCGACAATCACATCGATCGTCCCACTTGTACAGTCACTTAACTTACTCAGAGCCGGTCTCAAACTAACTGGGGCGATGGAGTGAACATTTTCAAGTCTGGGGTGTCCTGCTAGCTTATCTATCTCGGCTGTGTGCAAATTCTTGGCGTCGTACAGTAAAGCCATGCCGACACCGGAGACAGTTAGCTCTCGCTCTGGAATACCGAATTGGGCGACTATATCATCCCGCGTACAGCTAGTAGCTCCAAACTTGATCTCATTTGCTGGTAATATAATTGGTACTTCTCCTGAAGACTGATACAGGCCTGCAAATGCTGCATTGTCATAGAATAAATTGGTCGGCTGCAGCTTGTGATCAGGCTGGCATGACATAGGTAGTACCGTCACCTTACCCTGGCCAAAATAAGTTGTAGTAATGCCTACCTCCCGCGACGAGAGAGCGTAGACAAAATGATTCTCATCCATAAATGATATAAGTGCTCCAATGTGCGCGTCTTTGGAGTGTCGATTGGGCCAATTAACCACTAAAGCTCCGACCAACATGATACTACTAACAAAAATAATAGATAGCCAGGTGTACTGTAGATACAGCTTATATTTGCCCCTTAATGTGTCACTGCTAAGGGCAAAAATCAAAACGCTCAGCAAGGGCACCATAACAAGATATCTCGAGGTCTCCCACTGTAAAACCTGACCACTGGCGACATACATCAGATAATTGACCGCAATTACCACCAGCACTAGCCTGAAAGCTATGTTTTTGTATCTCTTAAACAAGCCCCTCAGTAATAAACCAACCAAGAAAAGTAAGACGAGGGCATTGAGCAGCTCTTGAATAGTATGAAAGCCATAGGGTCGCTGAGTAAAATTTGCACCAAATATTTTTAAGGTATTGGTAGCTACAGCCTGTAGGGTAGCACTAGCATTTGCTAGCGTTAGCTCAGTTCGCACAAAGGGGCTAGCTAGAAACGTGACTGCTAGATAGTGCTTGGCTAACATACCTATGCCTTGAGCGCCGAGATAACTAAGTGCCGTCACACTTAACACGACAAGAGTCATCCTGACGCTAGCTTCGGTACGCCGCCTGGCAAGCCTACTCAACGCGAATACGCACAGGCCGATACCACAGATATAAAACTGTAGACTATCGGCAAAAAAGGCCACACTGCCGGTGAGAACCAACAGTGGTAGCAACCACAGAGTTTGTTTTTCAGTATATTTTAGCATCAAGTAGACAAATAGTACCCCCAGTACTGTTTCTATATTGCGTGAATTGGCATAATCGACCCAGAATACGTTGCCAGCAATTGTCGCAAGCCAGGCCATAGCAATATAAAGCCAGGCACGATGCTGCACGCTGTAGAGATTCATTATTTTCTCGAATAGTATAAAAAGAAGCAAGAAAGTTACCACATTGCAGATAAGTGCCAGTACCAAGATACGGTTCATTGGCGACAGAAAATGTAGGTGATTGACCAGAAAGTAGAGAGGAGTTTTGAGGATATAATTTGTGGCACCCAGCTGCGCCCCACTCATCTGTCCATTTGCCCATTGCTGAGTGAGGCCGATTTGGCCCACTACGTCAAAGTT
>CAYTRU010000075.1:0-5223 GCA_964440265.1 uncultured Candidatus Saccharibacteria bacterium
CCGAGTGGTGGCGGCAAGACGACGATCACACGATTATTGCTCAGGTTTATGGACATTGCTGATGGGACAATTGCCATTGATGGGCAAGATATCCGGGCTATCAAGCAACAGGATTTACGTCGGGCGATTGCCTACGTGCCCCAAGAACCCTTGCTGTTTCATCGCTCCATTAGAGATAATATCTGCTACGGTAAAATCGGCGCAACCGATGAAGCAATCATTGTAGTTGCTCAAAAATCATTTGCCCACGATTTCATTACAGCATTACCCCAAGGTTACGACACCTTAGTCGGCGAACGAGGTGTGAAACTTTCTGGTGGTCAACGCCAGCGGGTGGCTATCGCCAGAGCGATGCTAAAGAATGCCCCTATCCTAGTGCTGGACGAGGCCACTTCAGCCCTTGACTCAGAAAGTGAGCGCGTCATCCAAAAAGCTCTTTGGGAACTGATGAAAGACAAGACAGCCGTGGTTATCGCCCACCGCTTGAGCACCATTCAACGTCTGGATCGTATTGTCGTGCTTGACGAAGGACGGATTATTGAGGAAGGTGACCACAAAACATTACTCGCCCAAAACGGCCTCTATGCCAAGCTGTGGCATCACCAATCCGGCGGTTTTATCGAAGAGTAAGCTAGAGACGGACGGGCTGCTACTCGTTTTTGTCGGCTTTTGCAGCTTCGACAGAAGCAGGCTTTGGCTCTTTTTGATCTTTACCACCTGGTTTATCTTCAGCGTCCTGGGTGCCTACTTCAGCTGAGCTTTCCGTCTCGCTTTCGACTGATTCTTCGTCGCCTGGCTCGGCATCACCACCGGCAGCGTCATTGGCTGCAGCCAGCGCGCTGGGCTCGTAGACTGTTGCCATGGTGTGTTCCAGGTCAGTTTCAAGCTCGACGCCATCGGGAATAGTCAGATCGGCCACTGTGACATGGTCGCCGACTTCTACTAGCTTTTCGGCATCATAATCCAGAAAGTCTGGTAGCTTAGTAGCGATTGCCTTAACTTGTACAGTTTCCAACTGAGCCAACACGATCAATCCGGCCCGTTCAGCCGGGCTAGATTCATTACCCTCGTCATAGCGCGGACGAACTGGAATCTCAGCTTCGACTTTTTGGTTTTTATCGACAGCATTAAATACGATATGCGTCAGTAAGTGCTTCTTAGGATCAAAGGCAGCATCTTTGATAAGCGCCACGAAACTCTGGTCTCCAGCTGTCAGTTCCACTGGGTGATGCTTACCGGCTTGCCGCCAGACTTTGAGCATAGCCACCGCATTGCCCTGGACATGTACAGAGTCCTTACCATGATCATGAATAACAGCCGGAATCTGTCCGGCACTGCGTAGATGCTTGACGGCTTTGCCGGTCACCGTACGTGGTTCTAGGGTTAAGCTAATGGAATCTTGCGACATAACGATCAGTACCTCTTCTTTCTTCCCTATCATTATACCAGATATCAGATACAGCTGGACGCTATAGCACTAAACCGGTAAGCTAAGGGAACATGTTTGACGTGACGCATCTTATCCAGACTGGCGGCCTGCTGCTAATTGCCCTGATTATTTTTGGTGAATCAGGCATGTTTATCGGCTTTTTCTTTCCCGGTGACACACTGCTATTGACAGCTGGTATCTTCGCCGGACAGGGTAAATTGCCTCTGCTAACCACCATGCTTGTTATCGCTGTGGCCGCGATTACCGGTGATAATCTTGGCTATCACCTTGGAAAGCGGTATGGGCGCCGGCTGTTTCGTAAGCCGGATGGCATAGTATTTCGTAAGCAGTATGTCAAACAAGCTGAGGACTTTTTCGCGCGCTTTGGCAGCAAAACGATGCTACTGGCGCATTTTGTGCCAATCGTTCGGACATTTGCGCCCGCTATTGCCGGTGTCGCCCGCATGAACTACAAACAGTTTTTCATATTTGATGCCATCGGTGATACCGCCTGGGCCATCACGCTGACCTTCGTCGGTTACAAAGTCGGTACTAAAATCCCCAATATCGACCACTACATTCTGCTGGCAATCGCCGGTCTTATGATCATCACTCTCGGCCCTACGCTATATCACCTCATCAAAGCCATCCGCAAAAACCACCGAGAAAAACATAGCAAAATTTGATCTATAGTAGTTAGCCCGCCACCGTTAAGCTCTGAACCCCGCCGGGTTGACCTTCTGCTCCTCATTAGGATAATTATGAACTACCAAGATTCCTGTCATACAATCTAGGTCGACATCTACCATTCGACCCTCCCCCGACCACTCAACAACTACCACTTCAGGTTTAGTATCGAGCTCGGCTATATAGCGTCTCAGGTATCGTTCGGCATAGACTCGATTGCCTCTGTTAGCATCTGAGCCATCTTTTGCGATATTAGGTGCTCCACCGCACATCCATATAGCAGTCGCAGCTAGCTCTCCTAGTGATTCGACTTGCTCTAAGGCATGATGAAACATGTTCTGATGGCTCGTTGGTTCATCGTCTGCTGAGGCTATGTTTCCAAAATGTCCGACCAAACCTCGTTGTGAGTTTTGATTATGTGCCGCGATTACTATGCTGGTTCCAGCTCTTGGAGTAAATAATTCACCCTCCTCGCTCCACTGCCAATTTCCAATATCGATGCTGTTAGGATGTCTTATGCCCATCTCTACGTCAGCATATTCTTCATAGCTACTATAACGCATGCGTTGATGAATCATCAATACATTTTATACTATTTTAAAGATTCTGGCTTGACAAATATAGTAAGCACGCTTACTATTAAATTATGAAAATACTCGCACAAACTACGCAGCAAACTCTCGCCACGCCTGAAGCCATATTTAAACTATGGGCAGATGTAAACCACTGGGCTGACTATGACCCGGGTATCGAGTGGGCCAAACTAACTGATAGCTTCGCTGTAGGTGGTCATTACACGCTAAAGCCGAAAGGTGGCCCTAAAGTGAAAGCCACAATTGTAGTAGTTGAACCCCCGAAGCACTTTGTAGATATATCTCATTTACTGGGCGCAAAGCTAAAATTTGATCATCGCTTAACACAACAAGCTGACATGAATACCGTAACCGTCATTATGACTATTAGCGGACCGCTTAGTTGGGTGTGGGCCAAGTTACTCGGCAAGAATCAGCAAGCTGACCTGGAGCAATCTACAGCCAACCTGATTGCCAAGGCTGAGAAAACTACATGAAGTACTGGATTGGAGTCGTTTCTAAGGACCACGTAATGCGTGGCGTAAAACTCGGCATTGCCCAAATCGGCCATGGTAAACGCAGCGGGCTTGCTCGTCTGAAAGCTGGTGATAAGTTTACCTATTACTCGCCAAAGGAAAGTCTGAGTGGTGACACGCCCCTGCAGGCGTTTACCGCTATCGGCACTGTCGCTGACGATAGCATATGGCAAGCTGATGAAGGAGATTTTAAGCCTTGGCGTAGGCGGATTAGCTATGCTAAAAGTGCAGATGCACCAATTCGTCCTTTGCTGGATACGTTAAGCTTCACGGCCGATAAGCCAAATTGGGGATATGCTTTTCGCTATGGTTTACTCGAGATTACGAAAGAAGATTTTGCGACGATTGCCCAAGCTATGAAAGCAGAGCTGTGAAGAGATCAAAGCTACAAACCGCCTTCGACAGTCCCGAGGCAAGCCCCGGCTTTTTACTCTGGCAAATTAGCAATAAGTGGCAAGCTCAACAGCGTCAGGCACTGCAACCCTTTGGACTGACGCATGTACAGTTCGTGCTACTAGCTTCCCTGACCTGGTCCGAGCCTGGAGGTGCTCTGACTCAAAAGCAGCTGGCTACCCGCGCTCAGACTGACGTCATGATGACTTCTCAAGTCGTCCGCACCCTGGAACGGAAGGGCCTCATTGCCCGCTGGCCCGATCCCGCTGACCGCCGGGCTATGACGCTTCGGCCCACCGAGAAAGGGATCGAGCTGGTCAATAGAGCTATCAAGGCTGTAGAAGCAGTCGACCATGACTTCTTTAGCAAGCTTGGGCTTGACCAGTCTAGCTTTACCGAGCTCATGCAACGTTTGGCTTGCTAAAGTAAGGGCGTTACTAAAGATCGGTAGAGTACCAGCCTGCGGGTAAGCCGTACTTTTTGCCGTCAGCTTTGGTAGGGGTTTGTTGTCCTTCAAAGACCACTGACCAGGCATTATTTTCTTTTTTGGCGATGTAAGCAAACCCTCCGTCTTCTGCCGAACCGGCCGTGCCGCGGGCAAAGTTGTCTTTGATCTCGCTGACGGTGACGCTGATATTCGGGAAGTCTGGGTTTTTAGCTTTTACAGCTGCGACGATTAGTGGCTCCTCCGTTTCTTTGGAGAGCGGAGCTGCGGGTGGGGTCGTGCTAGACGCCTTCTTGTTCACAGGCTCACTCGTATCTGTGGCTCGGTTGGCCGCGTCTAAAGTTTGATTCGTTGTTTGGTTGGCGTGGCCGACGTACCAGCCCACAAAACCCACAATTACTACTAGTAGCGCGATTAGTAATGCCTCGACGGCACTAAATCCTTTTTGGTTCGTTTTTATAGACATGGAAAATTTCCTTAGTTATGTATCCTCATGATAGACGAGACTAAGTGAATTGCAAAATAGTTAACTCCACGTTCGGAGTATGAGGACATTATCATTAATTTCGGACTTATAGCAGTTTTTGGAGATACTGGCCGGTGTAGCTAGCTTTGACTTTTGCTACTTGCTCGGGAGTACCCTCGGCAACGATAGTGCCGCCGGCGGCACCGCCCTCAGGGCCCATATCGATGAGGTGATCGGCGTTTTTGATGACATCGAGGTTGTGCTCGATGACGACCACGCTGTTACCGGCATCGACTAGTGCGTGTAGCATATGCAGCAATTTATCGACATCGGCAATGTGCAAGCCCGTGGTTGGTTCGTCAAGGATGTAGAGAGTGCGGCCAGTGGGACGTCGGCTGAGCTCGGAGCTGAGTTTGATACGCTGGGCTTCACCACCGCTCAGTGTGGTAGCTGACTGACCGAGTGTAATATAGCCGATGCCGACGTCGACCAAGGTCTGGAGCTTACGAGCGATGGCTGGGATATTAGCAAAGAATTCCAGAGCTTGTTCGCAGGTCATGGCTAGAATATCGGCAATGGTTTTCCCCTTATAATGGATCTCTAGAGCTTCGCGGTTGTAGCGCTGGCCGTGACAGACCTCACAAGGTACATAGACATCGGGCAGGAAGTGCATCTCGATCTTGATGATGCCGTCG
>CAYTRU010000076.1:0-5216 GCA_964440265.1 uncultured Candidatus Saccharibacteria bacterium
GAGGTCGGCAAGTTCGGCACGGGTTTGGCGAAGCCGATCACTAGCTTGATCCTCGGGGGTTTCTGTGGCCTTTTCGTCACTGTTCTTAGGAGGAAAGTCTACAGGTTTAGCAGGCACAGACTCTGTTGGAGAGGAGCCAGGTATAGGTGTTTCAGAGGTGACAGGCGACGTATCATCACTTGTATCGGCATTATCATTTTTTGCAGGGGATCCAGCATCAGCACCATCGCTATCGTCATTGCTTGGAGCTTGGCCGCCTCCTAGGCCGTTGTCCATAATTTTGAGATTGTAACGAGCATCATTTTTGGTACCCAGTGCTCTGAGTAGGGTACGGAGCGATTGGGCGGTAGCACCACGCTTGCCAATGACCCGCCCTAGATCTTCAGGATCAACTGTCAGCTCTAGAAGCACACCTTTTTCGTCAATACGTCGGTCAATGTGTACAGCTTCGGGTTTACCGACCAAAGATTTGACAACGTACTCTATAAATTGCTGATCAATATCGCTCATGTGGCAGACTCCTCAGGTTTAGAAATGATAACTAACTACAAGGCTTTTCTTCGAAAGCTTCGATAGCCCTGTGCATGTCAGTATAGCAAATTTGTACCAGCTCTAGCTGTAAGGAATTTCTCGTCCTGCAGTAGCAGTGTCTGCTAGGTTGCAGGCTTTTCGTCGGCGTTGGCTTCAGTAACATCAGTGGCTGGCACTTCATCGCTAGCAGTTTCGCTAGCTGTGGAGGCTGTATCTGTAGTACGAGTTTCCTCGCTAGCCACCGTTTCGGTAGAGGGCTGATCAGAAGATTCAGTTGTAGCTTCGGGAGCGCTTTCTTCTACGGCAGCGGGTGGTGCAGTGCTGCGGCGCTTATCTGCATGGCGGACAGCACGGGCTTTATCGGTAGGTAGCTTTACCCATGCAGGTAGTGCAATATCTTCGCTTGTCAGTAGACGACTAGCGCGAACAGAGGGTTGTGCACCATGCGTTAGGTAAAATGTTGCCTTTTCTTTATCCAAGGTAACAGTCTTGGCGTGGGGATCATAGCTGCCCAATTGAGCTACGACCTTGCCGCTGGTAGGTGTCAAACGGGAATCCTGGACTACCATGCGGAACATGGCATGTCCTTTACGGCCGGTACGTTGCATGCGAATAACTAACATATGCCTATAAAACTCTTTTCTTGCTCAGCTCGTCCCTTAGCAGGTGACGGATTAATATTCAATGACAATGGTAGCATTTTACAGATAATCATCCCTGTTGTCAACTCTGTGGTAGTACTGCAAGGCAGCTTGGGCGGCTTTTTGTTGGGCTGCTTGCTTGCTGGGGCCGTCTCCCTGACCGTGTAGCTTGCCGGCAACGTAGACGCCGACTGTGAATGATTTGTCATGGTCGGGTCCGGTCTCGCTAATAACCTTATAGACGGGGGTAGCTGTTTCTTGACTTTGGGCAAGTTCCTGCAGGTGTGATTTCGGATCCATCCAAGAGCCACTAGAGAGGATTTCTTCGAATGTGCTAAGGATACTTTCGGTAATAAAACGCTGGACGGCTGGATAGCCTTGATCCAGGTACAGGGCGCCGATGACAGCCTCAAAACTATTAGCCAGAATCTGATTACGAGCTCGCTCTGTGCCTCGCCTCTCTCCGCGGCTGAGGCGGAGGAGTGACTCGAAGCCATATCTAGCCGCCGCGGCACCGATGCTCTCCGTACGCACTAGGCTACTGCGCCAATTCGTCAGTACACCTTCCGGGTCCGGATAATTATTATACAGGTACTCGGTAACAACTAGCTCCAGGACGGCATCACCCAGAAATTCTAAGCGTTCATTATGAGCGCTAACCGTCTTTTTGTGCTCGTTCAGGTAAGAACGGTGCGTAAAAGCCGTCAGCAAGAGGTTGATGTCATGAAAGGTGACGTGTAGCTTGTCGGTTGCGAAAGCTTGGTAGGCGGCGGTATCCATAGTAGTCTCGTTGGCTCACTAATTTAAGTGTCTTACAGCTTTCCTTCCCTAATTTTTTTCATGCCCAGTAAGATCAGTTTGCCGATATCATCATAGGCGATTTTCTCGATGGCCTCATTGGCCGGTAGCCACTTAATGTCGTTTAGCCAGTCTTCGGGGTGCAATTTTTCACTGTCGCCGAGCCCCTCTACTAGATAAATATGCATCGTCATAAGTACCAAGGTATGGTTACGACGATAGCGGAAGTTCACTTTTCCTAGCCAGCTGTGGACTTTCATCTCTTTGAGACCAGTTTCTTCTCGAATTTCACGCTCGGCGGTTTGCTTTGGTTCTTCGCCGGGCTCCACGTGGCCTTTGGGAATAGTCCAGCGGTTTTTGGCGTCCTGCATTAACAGAATCTGCAAGACGCCGGTTTTGACATGCCGCCGAAAAACAATACCACCAGAAGTAGTTTCTCGCACTACCTCATCGATAACTGGCCGGCGTTTGCGAGTTAGTTTACGGAAGCCTTGAATAGGTTTAGGGCGATGCATAGCGGTATTTACTTGCTAGCCTTGCTGCCGGGTTTCTTGCGTACCGGTTTGACTGTTTTTTTAGCAGGAGCTTGCTTAGTCGCCACTGCTTTTATCTCTGGCTGATCAGTTGGTAATAGCGTTTCCTGTTGTCGAAGTAGGGTGCCAAGTACGCCGTTAACAAATTTTGAAGAATTATCACCGCCAAAGGCTTTTGCTAGTTCTACGGCCTCATTAATAACGACTTTGGCTGGTACATCGACCTCATTGCTCAATTCATAAAGTCCAATCCTGAGCACCAGACGGTCCATACGAGCGATCTGGTCAATTGGCCATTCAGGAGCTACCGGTTGGAGTGCGGCGTCAAGCTTGGCAGCCTGCGCGGATACACCCATTACAAGCTGCCGAATAAACTCGACGTCATCGAGCATTTCGCGGTAGCGACCGATATTGCGCTCTAGAACCTCGTCTACGTCAAAATTTGCATCATGAGCTTCCTGGCGCAGTTCTTGTTCGTAAAGCGTCTGGAGAGCGATGATGCGACCGAGGTGACGGTTAGATGCCATAGTTGTTAAGTTTCCTCCAAGTGTCGCGTTTTAAACGACTTTCGCGGATTCGCGCGAGGTAGTGCGGACTTTGACAGGTGACGAGGCATTGACTTTGCGTGCCAACTTTAGCACCAAGTGACTGCGGCGGGTACCGGTTTTACGGGGACTGGTTCGTTTCTTGGGCTTACCCATCGAGGCGGATCCTTTTCATCATTACTTACAAAAACTTAAGCTCATCTTACCCGATTTCAGCACTTTTCTCAAGAGCAACACCTGCTAGACTACAAAATTAACAAGTTTACCGGGGACGTAAATAGTTTTGCGGATGGTTTGGTCGGCTAGGTGAGTGACAACTTTCTCATGGGTCTTGGCGGCAGTTATGACGGCCTCTTCCGAGGTATCACTGGCTGTCTGGAACTCACCACGTAGCTTACCGTTGACCTGAATGACGATAGTAACCTCGTCCGAAATCAGGTATTTTTCGTCAAAAGTGGGCCATTGGCTGGTGTGAACGGAACCGGTTTGGCCTAAGTCTTGCCATAGCTCTTCGGCAAGATGAGGGGCAAAGGGGGCGACTAGTTGCGTTAAGGTCGCAAGGCTAGATTGCCAGGATTCCTGCGCGGTAAAGCCTTGGGTTGCCTTCAGTTTATAGAGGTCATTGAGGGCTTCCATAAGCGCTGCAATGGCGGTGTTGAACTGCATATTGTCTAAATCTTGGCTGACTTTTTTGGTCGCCTGGTGAATAATGCGCTGTAAATCTGTGGACTGGCTTTTGCCATCGGCTTGATCGGCGTCAAGAAACTCATGAGTGATCGTCCAGACACGCTGCAAGAAACGGAACATGCCACCGATACCCTCGACACTCCAATTGGCAGCTTGGTTCCAGGGAGCGATAAAAAGCTCCATAATGCGGATCGAATCGGCACCATAGCCTTGACTGATCAACTCTCCGGGCTCGATGGTGTTACCTTTGCTCTTGCTCATTTTACGGCCGTCGGGAGCTAAGATCATGCCGTGGTTGCGTAGTTTAGAAAAAGGCTCCTGAAAGTTGATCAAGCCTTCGTCGTACATGACTTTGGTCCAGAAGCGAGCATACAGCAGATGCATCACCGCGTGCTCTGCACCACCGATGTAATCATCGACTGGCAGCCAGAATTCGGCTTTTTCTTTGGAAAACGCTGCCTGGTCATTATGGGGATCGGCAAAACGTAGGAAGTACCAGCTGCTGCAAGCAAAACCGTCCATAGTGTCCGTCTCGCGCTTGGCAGGGCCGTCGCACTTTGGGCACGTAGTGTTCACCCAGGCGGTCACGCCGGCTAATACGTTCCCTTCGCCAGTGGGCTGGTAACTTTCTACTTCGGGTAATTCTACGGGCAGCTGCGCTTCCGGCACGGGCACCGCACCGTCCTTTTCACAGTGGATGATGGGGATTGGTGCACCCCAATAGCGCTGGCGGCTAATCAGCCAATCCCTGATAGCGTAGCTATGTGTCCGTTCGCCCATGCCCTTACTTTCCATGAGATCTTTCATTGTCTCGATGGCGACATGGATATCCAGGCCGTCTAATGCGCCAGAATTAACCATTTTGCCGGTTTTTTCCTGCACTTGTTCCGGCTTAGTAATCGCCGAAGCGTCACCGTCTGGACCGATCACTACCCGCTCGATCGGCAATTTGAATTGTTTGGCGAATTCAAAATCACGCATATCATGACCTGGCACACCAACCACGGCACCAGTACCGAAACCGGCCAGTACGAAGTCTGATACCCAAACTGGCAGCTGCCGATTGTTTAAGGGGTTTGTGACGTATAAGCCAGTAAAGACACCAGTTTTTAATCGACCTTCCTCCTTGCGTTCCAGCTCGCTTTTGCTGAGTGCTTTTTGGACATAATGCTGTACAGCTTGCCAGTGCGAAGCCCCGTCTGTCGGCACTACCTCTTGGCTCATAACCTTTTGAACAAACGGATGCTCGGGTGCCAAGACCACAAAAGTGGCGCCGAAGTTTGTATCTGGGCGAGTAGTGAAGCAGGCTATTGTCTCGTCTAGTGTAGTATTTGTAACTTTATACGTGACATTAATGCCAGTCTTGTGACCGATCCAGTTGCGCTGAATAGTCTTGATAGCGTGCGACCAATCGACATCGTCTAGGTCTTTCTCTAGGCGGTCGGCGTACTCGGTGATTTTGAAAAACCATTGCTTGAGCA
>CAYTRU010000077.1:0-4971 GCA_964440265.1 uncultured Candidatus Saccharibacteria bacterium
GTAGCTTATGCTTGATCTGATCTAAGTAGGCCGTGTCGGCGATACCGTAGTTGATACCGGGCAAATCGACGCCAAGGTCGTTGCCACAGTCCAGAATGACCGCGTCGTTGATGTACTCCACCAGGATCATGTTTTTAGAACCACCGCCGTCCATACCGCCCAGACCGATTATTTTTAGTCGGGGACGATCATCGATGATGTTGGCACGCGGCGCTTGGACTTGGGGCTTGTTTTCAGCGGTTAGATATTGATTGGCGATGCGCTGGGCATCTTGCTGGCTGCGGCGCTGGGCACGCACAGCCTGGCCGCGCGAAGTAGTCAGGCTAGTCGTCATAGCTGGAGGTTTCTGACCCCCACCTGGGCGGCCTTGGCTACTACCCTGTGAACGGCCTGAGCTGCCACTACGGCCACTTGAGCCGCCTGGTTTTTGAGGTCTGTTTTGTGACCCCGAGTCATTACTCGGAGGCTGGTTAGGTTTAGGTTGATTGTTTTGCATAGATTCCTTTCTATAGCAGTTATTTAAGATAATTGAATCTTCGAGATAATGAGGGGGATCAACGCGAAATCGTCAATCAGCGTCTGACGCATATCGCCGTTGTACAGCGCTGCCGCGGGATGGAACAGAGGTAAAATTATTACCTGTATACTCTCGGCTGAGTCTTTTTTGAGACTCAGACGTACCCGTTTGGGCTGACCGTGAACCTGACTAATTTTCAGATCCGGCAAGAAGCAATTCATACTATGGCGCCCGAGGGTCACCACAATCTTAGGCTGAATTACTTCTAGCTGGCGCTGCAAATACGGCAAAAAAGCTTTTTTCTCGTCGGGCTGCGGGTCGCGATTACCAGGTGGACGATATTTGACGATATTAGTAATGTACACGTCTTGCCGCTTCAGATCAATCATCTCCAGCATTTCATCTAGAAACTTTCCGGCCGCTCCGACAAATGGCACCCCTTGTAAATCCTCATTTTTCCCTGGCGCTTCGCCGATAAATACCAGCTCGGCATTTGGGCTACCATCGCCAAATACTAGCTGCGTCGCCCCTTTCGCAAGCTCAGGACAGATGCCATCATCCAGAATCTGCTGCTTAATATCATTTAGTTTGGTGCTTTTATCGTTTGCCATGCACCAATTTCCTAATTAATTGAAAGAGGTTTTGCAGAGTGCCGACTAGGAAGATGATCGTTAACAAGTACCACCACAGGTTGCCGCGGTCGATGGCAAGGGTGGCAAAGCCGTAGGCCAGGGCTAGTTCGACGAGGGCGAAGACCAGGAAGCCTGGTTTTGTTTGGTGCCATTTTTCTAGACTTTGTAGCATGATGGGTTCTCGGGAACCTTAATAATTATTATTAAACTTTATTAATATTTATTAACCCGCTCGACATAAGTAGTAGGGTCTGTACACTTAATGGTTTACTCATGAGAGGTATTAAATTCGATAGCTTTAACTTGCGAAGTTTTCCCATGTCTGTCACAGACTATCCTTTCTTGTCGCCCAGTTCGCGAGCGGCAGCTTTCATGGAAAGTTGGAGGCGGCCACGGTCGTCAATGGCCACCAGTTTGACAGTGACTAACTGGCCTTCATGCACGACGTCACTGGTCTTTTCGACGCGGTCTTCGGCAAGCTCAGAGATGTGGACGAGGCCGTCTTTGCCCGGCATGATCTGGACGAAGGCGCCGAAGTCCATGACGCTGACCACCGGTCGGTCGCGGTAGATGCTGCCGACTTCCGGCTCGGCCACGATGTCGTTAATCATCTGCTTGGCGGCGGCGATGGATTCGCCGTTGGGGCTGGCAATCATTACCGTGCCATCGTCTTTGATGTCAATGTCGGCACCGGTTTCGCCGGTGATACGCTGGATGGTCTCGCCGCCCTTGCCGATAACTTCTCGAATCTTATCGGGATTAATCTGGATAGATTCGACGCGCGGTGCATAAGGACTCATCTCGTTGGGTTGGGAAATGACCGTCTGCATGTGTTCCAGGATATGGAGTCGGCCTTCGCGGCCCTGTTCTAGCGCTTGCTTCAAGACGCTCACAGGCAGACCATGTACCTTCATATCCATCTGCAGGGCAGTAATACCCTTTGGCGTACCGGTTACTTTGAAGTCCATATCACCGGCAAAATCCTCAGCATCGGCAATATCGCTCATGATATACGGCTTGTCACCCTCCATCATCAAACCCATAGCGATACCACTGACCATGCTTTTCAGAGGTACGCCGGCATCCAGCAAAGCCATACAGCTAGAACAGGTCGCTGCCATAGAGGTAGAACCGTTCTGACTCATGATTTCTGTCACTGAACGAATCATGTAGGGGAATTCAGCCTCGGATGGTAAAACGGCTGTCAAAGCCCGTTCCGCCAGATAACCATGGCCGATTTCGCGGCGGCCGGGGGAGCCTAGGCGGCGCACCTCACCGACAGTGTACCCAGGCGCATTGTAATGGTGAATGTAACGGCGCTCGCCTTCCCTTTCCATGGTATCGACCAGCTGCACGTAGCTTAGAGGTGCCAGCGTCACGATATTGAAAGCCTGGGTGAGACCGCGAGTGAAGATACTGGAGCCATGCGCTCGCGGTAGCAAGCCAATTTCACTGCTCAAGGGGCGAATCTGAGTGAGACCGCGGCCGTCGGGGCGAATGCAATCATCGATGATGCCCTGTCTGACGTCTTTATGCAGTGCTGATTGAAACGCTTCGTCATAATGATCCTGCAGCGCGGCGTACTCATCGCCATGCTTGGCAGCCAGTTCACTGTGCATTTCCTCTTTGAGCTGTTGGACTAGGACGTTGCGCTCCGGGTAGGGTTTGCGCAAATCTTCGCCCAGCTTCCCTTCCAACCAGTCAGTAACGGTGGTCTGGATAGCAGCATCGGGTAAGCTCAAAGTGTACTCCTGTTTGGTGACGCCAACTTTTTGGACAAGTTCTTCCTGCAGGGCGATAGCCGGCTGCATGGCTGCAAATGCAAAGGCAATAGCTTCGCTCACTTGGTCTTCGGTTACTTCATTAGCCCCGGCTTCGACCATCATGACACCGTCTTTAGTACCGGCTACTACTAGGTCAAGCGCACCATCGTTGAGCTGCTCAGGGGTAGCAAAAGCCGTATACTTACCATCAACCAAACCGATACGCAGACCGGCTACTGGACCCTCAAACGGTGCACCACTGAGCATAAAGGCCGCACTCATGGCAATCATGGCGATCATATCCGGTCGAAACGCCGGATCCATACTCAGCACGGTAGCCACACCTTGGGCCTCGTGCCGATAACCCTTTGGCCACAACGGCCGAATCGGACGATCAATCAACCGACCGATCAAAATAGCGTCATCAGAGGGTCGGCCTTCACGCTTGATGAACCGCGAACCGCTGACCTTGCCAGCAGCATACATTTTCTCTTCATAATCAATGCTGAGTGGAAAATAATCCATATTGATCGGCTTGCTGCCGACCATGGCCGTCCCCAGTATCACCGTGTCGCCATAGCGTACCAACACAGAAGCGCTGGTACGAAAACCGACGCGTCCGACCTCCAAGCTTAGCGTGCGACCGCACAGCTCAGTCTCGACTTTGATAATTGCTTTGCCTAGTGGATTAGTGGTCTGTCCCATGCTCTATCGTACCTAGCCTTTCGGTTCGGAGTATTACTCACCAGGGTTCAAATATACCCGCGCCGTCTATGTGCTAAACGCTCGCGTTATATCTGTTGCTCTGACGAGAAATAAACTCTCGAAATTAGTTAATGTGCACAAACTGGCGAGCTCGACTATAGTCGAGATCCCTAGACTGAGCGCTAACGGCGGATGCCGAGTTGCTTGATAAGATCTAAGTAGGCTTGGCTGTCGTGCTTGGCAATGTAGCGTAGCAAACGGCGACGCTTACCGACCATCTGTAGCAGACCGCGGCGGGCCATGAAATCATGCTTATTGATCTGCAGATGCCCGGTCAGCTCCTTGATCCGCTCGGTCAACACCGCTACTTGTGCGCTTGCACCACCCGTATCATCCTTGTGCACCTGCGTACTCTTGATAGCCGCAGTCTTCTTCTCTTTTGTAATCATCTAGCGCTCATTCTAACAGATCCTCGCCTCCGGCGCAACCCAGAATCTATTGTCGCATCAGTGAGGAAGAAGCATTCTTGTTACTACAGGCACAACAAGCTCGGTTGGTCGCTGGCGCTGAGGCAAAATTGGCTCTATAGCCAAAGGGATGTCAGGCTCGGTAAATAACTCCAAATAATGATAAAGGGCGGTCGCATTGGGAAAGACTTCGTCACGGCGGTCATCATTACGCCAATCAATATAGTAAGCATGCAATAATTCTGGCTCGGTCACCTTACCAGAGTTACCATTGCTACCATTCGTATCAAGGTGGCATACTGCTCCATTTGTACCAAGTACATACTGACCATCTACATGAATACCATCGTTTGCAAATACACCTTCATCGAGGTAAGTCGCGTATAGTGATGTAGTTTTCTGATTAGTACGGATAGGGCCAATGCTGAGTAATACATTACCTGCCTCATCGGTCTCCACGGTCAATACATCCCGATCTGTAGTTACTGTAAAGCCCACATTCTCCGCGGAATTTACATCGCTTTCTGCTGCAACTCTATCAACAATTTTCTTAAGAGTTACTGCAATATCAGCAGCAGCCCTAAAATCCTCACGCTGTTTATATGTTTCTTCTCTTGTCCCGTTACCGAGAACTACTGTAGCAAGAGCTCCCACAGCATTCCACCGTGTACCGATCTCAAGCATGCGCATTTGGTCTTGTGCGTAGGTCACTGTCTGATCAAGCTGTCCTATAAGATCAAGCTCATCTGTTCCACTCACTATCTCCATCTCCGGTGTCTCAGCTGTCATAATTTTTGTATTTTAGCAAGTTATTTTATTATTGTCAACTTAGCGTAATGGTTCAATAGCTTGGAATCACTTAACCAGGAGTCCAAGCTATGGATATG
>CAYTRU010000078.1:0-4971 GCA_964440265.1 uncultured Candidatus Saccharibacteria bacterium
AGCTCGAACAAATATGATTCGTAACTGATCCAGGTATCGCCGACTTTGGCTATCGGAAACGGTATGATACGTGTGACGTCGTACATAAAACCAGACGTCGTGTGAAATTTATAGAGGCTAAGTCCGCAAAAACTGAAGAAACCGAGGATTACCACGAATAACAGGATGAGCGAGATACGCACCACGCGATGCTTGGAGTGACGAAGGGGGTAAATGTACTTACGGGCACTAGATAACACGGCTTCACGGTGGTCGGCTACGGTGTCGTTGGTGATACGCGGCACCGTACTGAGCGCATCATCGAGCCGCTCCTCGGCGGATTTAGTGGACCGTTGCAGCCGCTTTAAAGGACGCGGAACGGCCTGTGGCAGCTTTGGCTTTGGTAGTTTGGGCAGTTTCTTAGGCTTTTTCATCTATAATTTCAGGTGTTGCGCGGGACGATTGGACAGCACCCGCAGGATACTTGTCCGTATTCACCCCAGCGTCGCGCAAAATACTGAGGAGCTGCTTCTGGATCTTGGTCGGATGGTGCACATCGTGTATTATCAGATCCCCCACGTATGTTTGCATCTTTATTGTACCAAATCCAAGCAATGTTGCCTGCAATCCAGCTATTTCATAGTTGACCGACTGAATCTGCGCCAGGCCTAGGTCGGCCACCGATCGATGCCACAGCCCTTTTTGGGTAATCTGTATGAAGCGCTGATCGGTCACGATAAAAACACTGAAGTGCCAACTGATCCAACTGGGCAAAAAGATCAGCAAGCCTAAAATACAACCAGCAGCTAAGCCTCCGAAAAAGGCACCGAAACCCAGATCTGGCTTAATGGCCACCGGAATAACACCGAGCAGTGGGCCGAGCATGCCAAACACTAGACCTTTACGCATCACCACTGGATGTTTGTGAAACACAAACAGCACCGCCTCATCGTCAAACTGGTCTTCAAAGTACTTTTGCGGTTTCTGTTTTGCTTTTGCGTCGGCCATAGGCATATTTTAGCAGTAATACGTGCAGTTAGTATCCCCCGAGGGAGTCGAACCCAAAACATCCCTGTGGGATGTTTTGTAGACACCAGCGAAGCGTCATCGTGCAAACTGGTATCCCTGAACGGATTCGAACCGCCATCTGCTCCTTAGGACGGAGTTATTCTATCCATTGAACTACAGGGACGCAATCCGTATTGTAGCAGGCTCTCGCAGATCGTGGCACCCATTAGAAGCTCAATGGCATCTCACAGAAACGGAGGAGCGCTTTTTACGACTTATTTTTAGCTTTAGGCTGAGTGAATTGTTCGTGAACTGCAGTATAATCATAAATCTCGCTAGCGGCAAACCAGTGGGCAATTTCTTTGCCGGCCTCTGTCAGATCGGCTGAGGCGTGCACGATATTGGCGACACCGCGGCCGACGCTGGAGGCCTGACTGTAAGTCACATGGGCATAGTCACCCCTGATAGTGCCCGGTGAGGCACTCTTTGGCTGGGTGTCACCGACCATTTTACGGACAGACTCTACCGCTTCGACGCCTTCGAGAACCATAGCAATCACTGGGCCGTCCTGCATGCTCGCTAGGGTACTTTCAAAAATCTCCTCACCTTTGCGGCTTTTGAGGGTGCCAATGCCTTCGTAATGCTGAAAATAGTGCTCATAATCAGGCTGCAGCATCTTCATAGCGACAATCTTGAAACCAGCCCGCTCAAAACGAGTAATGATTTCTCCGACAATACCGCGCATCACGGCGTCTGGCTTAAAAATAACTAAGGTTTGTTCCATGTTCCTATTCTAGCACGAGCTGGACATCGAGCGCCTTGGCGATTGCCAGTAAAGTATTGAGGCCGGGATTACCACGGCCACTTTCGATCCGGGCAATAGTCGATTGCTGCATACCAAGTTTGGCAGCTAGGTCGGCCTGAGACAACTTTTTGCCCAGCCGAGCTTTGATGAGCAGCATGAGTAACAGCGTGCGATCATATCTCAGCGAGTCTTGAGTAGCTTTGGCGGCGGCCATATCGCGCTTCAGTGTCACCCAAGCTTCCGCTTGAATAGCCGCTATTTCTTGCCGGTATTCAGCCTCTGCGTCCATTACACCATTATAGCATATTTGCTATACCTTGAGCTGTTTTACATAGCAAATATGCTATAACAGGGTAGCTAAGAGTATTGTCGTCTGTTGGAGAATTTTCTTTATACATCGTGTCGCCCAGCCGTTATTCATCCTCTGCTATCTAAAAGTCTCTTAGTATGAGCGTACAATGAGGTTATGCTATTTGCCAAAGCCAAAACGGATTTTCTGGAATATCTGGAAATCGAACAAAATCGGTCACAGAAGACCATTGCCAACTATGACCACTATCTGACGCGGCTGATCGATTTTGCCGGTGATATCCAGATCAGCGATATCAACGCCGAACTGGTCCGTAAATGGCGTCTGTGGCTCAACCGTCTCGGCACCAATACCACCGAAGAATTGGGCAAAACTACCCAGAATTATCATTTGATTGCCCTACGCAGCTTTTTGAAATACTGTGCGAAGCGTGACATACCGGCGCTAACGGCTGACAAAATAGAGTTGGCTCGGACTGTTCGCAAGCAGGTCACTTTCCTGAATGAAGAAGAGTTGGCTCGGATATTTGCCCAGCCAGACACGGCTACCTTGGCCGGACTACGTGACCGGGCAATTTTGGAGCTACTGTTTAGCTCGGGACTACGTGTCAGTGAACTTACGGGACTTGATCGTGACCATTTAAACTTGCGCCGTCGAGAGTTTATGGTGCGCGGCAAAGGCCAGAAAGACCGGCCGATTTTTATAAGTCCGGAGGCAGCTGACTGGGTCGAACAGTACTTAAGCCGGCGTAAGGATACAGCGAAGCCGTTATTTGTGCGCTATAGCGGCACGAAACAGGTTGATCTATCTGGTAATTTTCATCGGCTGACAGCTCGCAGCGTGCAACGCATCGTGGCCCGCTATGCCCTACTCTGTGGTATTACCAAGCATGTCAGCCCACACACGCTCAGGCACTCCTTTGCTACTGATTTATTGATGAATGGAGCTGATCTGCGTTCGGTACAAGCGATGCTAGGACATAGCAATATCGCTACCACACAGATCTATACACATGTCACTGATCCGCATTTGCGCGCAGTACACGAGAAATTCCACCGGCACGCAGAGTAAGGACAAGACTACACCTTAGGGCGCTGTCGGTCCTTCGTTCGTCAGGTTGCAGGCATTGCTACCAGCGTTGACGGTTGAGCCATCGATGGCGATAAAGTCAGTTTGGGCAGGTTTTGTTTGGAGGCGCTTGCAAATACTCTGGCCATCCAGAGCATACTTTGCCATCTGATTTGGTAGGCGGATCGGTATGCGAACCTGTAGGCGCCTCAAGGCACTTCTGGCCCTACCAGTTACATCTACCAGAGCTTGGCCGTCCACAAACTTCAGGTCGGTATTACCGGCGTCCAAAGGCTGATCGATAGAGATATCTGAGGTGTCATAATAGTTAATGAGATTAACCGCATAAAAGCCATCGGCAGAGACAGATGGTATACCGCTGATTGTCACAGAGCAACCGTCGGTATTGCAAGCACCATTGACAATCTGTCCTTGTGCGCCAGTATTATAGACCACGGTCCCAGCACCACCCAAAGGATACAGGAAGGCAGTAAAGGTTTTATCATACAATTCATCTCTCGTGATATTGCTTTTACTATTGATCGGCGTAATACTAAACTGCAACACGGCCGGAGAATTTCCCCAGCTAGTAGTAGGCGGGAAACCCCCACTTGGTCGAGGCGCGCCATGGTTATCAGCACTACTCCAATTCACCGTCAGGCTGGCTAGTGAGCTGCCTCCTTCGGTGGAGAAACTTATACTACGATCAGCTAAAGGGCTAACGCCACTCCAGACCAGGCTGGGCAATTTCAGTTTGATGAGTGCACAGGTATAGGAAACGCCAGTAGCGGTATTGATATCTTTATTTGGTAGCAGTGTGTCGTCTACACAGTGGTCGGTATCCACATTGTAGCCGGTAGTCTCATTAATAGTCCCACCCTGGATAGCTTGGGTAATGTCATTCACGCCGGTCTCGGCAGCATCGTAAGCCTGGTAAGCTAGCTGCTTGTTGAGGGCACTCTGCTGTTCACGTCGGGCCAGCTGGGCAAAACCAATGGTCAACAGGCCCAGAACAACGATCATGACTAGTGCAATAGCTATGGAAGCAAAACCCTGCTCTTCACGATGTATGGCATGTTTTTGTAACTGTTTGTATGACATAGACATGTATATATTACACCTATTCCAAGCGCCGCACCACAGTAGTTTTTAAATTAGCCGCAGCGCAAAATTGGTTTCCTACGGTATCGCGACAGGTTGTATTAACGCCATTGAGGTTAAGCAGGTCACCATTTGGCCCATCACCGTAAGCCACCCCAACAGTTATGGTGCAGGGAGAAGTAGGAGTCGCACAAGCAATCGAAAAAGCAGTGAGCCGTGACTTTGGAGCGATTAACTCCACCCCCTGGGTCACTGCTGTTAGATCAGCAACAGGACAGGTACCAGGTACCGTGGTATCACGCCAAAGCACTTGCGGGCTCTGGCTGGGATCTGGGCCGATCTGCGTATTGAGGATGTAGGTGTAGCGTGTAGCTCCCATGCAGTACGCGTGGACACTGCCCCCACTACTATCTGATAAGGGGGGTTGGTCACTAGTCAGTTGCAAGCGCTGCGAAATTTCCTCAGTAATGCTGCGGGTATTATCTTGGATGCGGGCCTGATTGATCCCCTTATAATACAGGCGACCGATATTTACCATCATAACCGTCGACATCAATAAAATAACTGATAGTACCGTGGTAGCAATCAGCAGTTCCAGTATAGTGAAACCAGTTTGTTGCTGGTGGCGGGAGGGTTGGTAGTTCATAGTAAAGATCTAGTTACTAACATGTTTTATTATAGTACTTTTAATCACCCCCCG
>CAYTRU010000079.1:0-4649 GCA_964440265.1 uncultured Candidatus Saccharibacteria bacterium
CCAAGTTCTAGTATCACCAAGCTTGTAGCCAAGGCTTTACTACCAAAGCCTCCTGCCGCACCCGCATGACCAGCTGCGTCCTCGGCTGAGGATCGAGCGGCTATATCATCTACCGGATTAAATTCTGACATAATTGCATATATCCTCTCAACTTAACCTATTACCATTATATACCACTACGCAAGTTCACATGTATATTAATTTATTATACATGAAAACAAAATTTAGTCAAGCAAAAAGTATTAGCCTCTACAAGTACGAGATCGGTTAGTGACTATGCGGAGTTCTGCCAGATCCGTGAGATTCCGTAACCGCCCTCCAGGCAGCTGCAACACCACCTGTGAATTTCTGAAATGCCGGACGGAGAACAGGACCTGGATATTCAACACCCCTATCGCCAGGATTTATGAGACCATTAACACCTCGTACACTGGCGGGTAAGTTTACAATCTGTTCTTTTGTAAGGCCTTCCTTGAATTCAGGAGATAGTATAGGTACATCCTTGTAGGGTGCATCTTCAGGCACTCTACCTACAACGAGTAAAGTAAGTGAGGTTGCATCCGGCGCGGGAATACCTCCTAGCCCTTCAGCAGGACCGGGATTTACTGAGACTTCATGTTGTGCAGCCATACTTGCCATACTACCACGTGTTCATAGTTCTGTCAAGATAATGCGTAAAACTTGCTCAGGCACGATGGTAGGCTAACTATAGTCTTTTGATAAAAACCCCGATCACAAGAGCGACAATAGCTTTCCCCGTGGCGGGCAGCCTAAACAGCGACAGCAGGCTGCCCGCCGCCACCGTTGCCCTTTTGCGCCCGGATCACCACCACAGCAATTAGCGAGGCAACGATACCGAAAGTCGAGGCGATCAGGTAGCCGTCATGAAAACCATGTACCGTTGCAGCGCTGATGACTTCGTGAGTTGGTGCAGCCTGCAAGTGCAGATTCTGGACATAGTGCGTGCTAGCTGAGGTAGCGATGCCGGTCAGCACGGCCAGACCCAACGCACCCCCGACCTGCTGCATAGTATTCAACAATCCGGAAGCCAGACCGGAATCCTCATGCGATACCCCCGAAGTGGCCGCGATGGTAATGCTGACAAACGTTGCCCCCATACCTATAGAAAGTAACGACATACCGGGTGCCACATCTCCCCAGAACGTCCCGTGCACTGGTATATGCGACAACCAGAACAAACCGGCCGAGACAAATAGTGGCGATACTACCAGGATCGGTTTATAGCCAATCTTTTGAATCAAGCGCGGCACATTGGTCGCTACCACTCCGATAATAACTGGTATCAGCAGGAAGCTCAGCCCGGTCTTGATGGCCGTATAGCCCAGGACTTCTTGCATATATAGTGTGCTAAAGAAAAAGATCGAGAACATACCAGCCGTTATGCATATTTGCATAGCATTAGCACCTGATAGATTACGGATACGGAAGATACCGAGCGGCATGAGCGGGTTCTTGACGCGCAGCTCGTTAATGATAAACCCGACCAAGAGCGCCCCGCTCACTACAAACAACAGCTTGGGATTAGCCCAATCAAAATGCGTCTTCGGAGCAATCCTCGGCAAAGGTGCCTTCACCAAGGCATAGACTAACAGCGTAAGACCGCTGGTAACTAGTACTGCGCCAGGCAGATCCAGATCATTGTGGTCTACCGTCGAATCGTGGCGATCTAGGATACGCAAGGCCATGACAATAACCGCAATGCCGACCGGCACATTGACAAAGAAATTCCAGCGCCACCCAAGGTACTGCGTAAATATCCCGCCCAGTAGCACCCCAGCCGCAGCACCACCGGCTGCCACCGCGCCCCAGACCGAGAGAGCGACATTGCGCTCATGGCCTTCGCGGTACGTCACCAAGATAATCGACAACGCTGCCGGAGACATAAAGGCTCCCGCCAACCCCTGCAACCCACGGAAGATAATTAGTTGTCCGCCAGACTGCGCCAAACCATCGGCTAACGAGGCCAGCGTAAATAGCACCACACCGATCATAAATATCTTCCGTCGACCAAAGAGGTCAGCCGCCCGGCCGCCCAGCAACAGGAAGCCACCAAAGGTCAAAGTATAGGCCGTGATGATCCATTGCAAGGTCGTCGGGTTCATACGAAAAGCGCCCTGCACAGCCGGCAGCGCCACATTGACGATCGACACATCCAAAACCACCATAAATTGAGCCAAACACAGCAAGATCAGGATTAGCCAATGGCTAGTCTGCTTACCGTTGGCTGCTTGTTTGGCAGTTTTGACTGCGGGTTTGGTAGTGGATGCTCTAGCCATGACTTTAAGTAACTCCTCCTGCTTGAATTCTGAGGCTCAAGCTTCTACAATAGCAATTACCCATCATTGTAATAGTCAACTATTGACTATGTCAACCATTAATCGGAATTACGGGATTTTATAAGACGAAATGACTGAAGCAGCCAACCTCGAACAATCTTACCTCACTCTGGTACGCTTCTTATTGTTGTCCAAAAAACGAGTCATAGAGCTCGGCGCGGCTTACGACTTGACCGGCATGCAAGCGCTGATGCTCTTCCAGCTCGACGAACCCCGCCCCATGCACAGCTTTCGCAAAATCTTCAACTGTGACGCCTCGAATATCACCGGCCTGGTGGACGGGTTGGAGCAAAAAAACCTCGCCAGCCGCTATGAGGACCAAGCTGATCGCCGCATCAAAATGGTCAAACTGGAAGCCAAAGGCAGAGAAGTCCGCGCTGCCATGGTGCACAACCTCACTACCCATGACAATCCGCTGCTCGTAAAGCTCGATCCAGCCGAACGACGCACCCTCATCAAATTGCTACAAAAAATAACTAGTGACTAGCTGGGCTCGCCCGTCAACACATATCACGCTGCTACAGCACTTTCTAGCTCTGTCTCTCCGGCAATATTATTTGCCTGGCCCTTTCTAAGGGCCCACTGCCCTACTCTCGCTAGATCTTCTTTACCTCTCCAGGTCGACAATAAGGCATGACGGCGCATAGGTAGTACTTGTAATAGCCGCTCCAAATCCCGACCTAGTGTGTCGCGAATTTGTGATGGTGGAAAGATGGGGTCTTCAGCACCCGAGAAAATCCTTACTGGGTGGCCAGCCGCCATAAGTCTTTCCACTATCTGCCTACCGATTGTTTGCTGAAGCGTGAAGCTTAGTCTATAAGCATCACTCTTTGTGACATTTGGCTTGCCCATTTGACCAAAGCCATTTTGCTCCATACGATGCAGGAATTCCTTACGGCGACGTCCATCAGTTCTCGCGGGAGTCTTACCCTGCAACAAAGCAAAATCGGTAGTGAAACCAGGAGGATCCAACACCCCTACCACACCATAAGGGTCAAGCTCAGCGGCGACTACACTATCTGCTTCTGACAGAGCTGCCGTGGCTGCCCTATCTGCTTCTACCAGGACTGCTCCAGCACCGCCGGAATTACCAATAAGATGAAGTTTCTTTTGTACTTTTCCGTCAGCATTTTTATTAAATTTACTGGCTACTAGTGGCACTCCATTGGCAAGGGTAATTCTGATTAAATCTTCTATGGATAGATTGCCAGTATCTATGTCTTTTTCGCTCGTTCCGGGATAGGTCAATTTCACGCCGACCACCTTGAGGCCGCCTTTTCCCAAGTATTCAACTGTATCTTCGATAAAATCATCTTCGGCAAAACCGGGGAGCAATATAATATCGGGAGCTGCATGATTCGTGATCAGCTCGACAGGTACGTCTTGAGTTTGTTCGCCTACCACTAATTGCCAGTGATTAGTATGCCACTGCATGACTTCTAGAGGAGCTTCTGTCACAGCCATAATATATGCATTATCGCATGTTTTTACTGAATAGCAAACGGGCTACGTACGGACAGGCATCGGTTGTGGAGCAGTTTGTTCAGCCGGTACAGGACCGCCGGTAGCGGTAGCATAAGGTGATTCTGCACCGGGCGCAGGTGCAGGCAAGGCTTCACCCGATGCGTGCGAAATCGTAAGGGTGGTGCCTTCACCTGTCGTAGAAGTAGACTGCAGCGGCGCCTCATGTACTTCCGCCGGACCACCCGGCATGGTAGCAGTGCTTGGTAGTTCACTGGTAGACGATACATTACCGACAGTTTCTGGTTGAGCGTTTTGGGCAGCCTCTCGGGCCTGAGCGGCATTTTCTTTACGCTGGGCCCGCAGAGTGTCCCAGATCGCACCTGGCGTGACCGCTAAAGCGTGCAAGGCCAAACCAGGCAGGGCTTCACCGGCCCGTACACTGGCCTTTATCGCCGAGCCATCTAGGTTTGCTGCAGCCCTCATAGCACCATCTGCATTAAACTTTGCCCGGCGCGTAAACCTAGTCTTCTCCATAACGCCGGCAGCCACCAAAGCATTTTTGCCGACGTGCCTGGCGTGTCGTTGCATCCCCTCACTCTGCATCACCCTAGCTACTACCTCCTTGCCCGTGTGCAGGACTGCACTGGCCCGAGATCGTTCCTGTATGGGTGTTGCAGATATGGTTTCAGCGCTCATTTTTTGTGTTTACTTTCTAGGATGTATCTTAGCACATGTTTGCTAATTTTGCAACTATAAAATACTCGAGTTGTGCTGCCGATCTGTTAAAATGTGAGGCATGAGCTCTGTTTCTATCGGGATTGTCGGCTT
>CAYTRU010000080.1:0-2970 GCA_964440265.1 uncultured Candidatus Saccharibacteria bacterium
GGGGAAATAAGATGTCGGTCAAAGCAGTTGCGAAAGGTGTACAGATGAGTCCCCGCAAGGTTGCAGAAGTGGCAGCATTGGTGCGTGGCCGAACTGTGGCTGACGCCCTCGTTATCCTGTCACATACGCCGCGGCGTAGTGCCGTGCCAGTGACGAAGGTCATTCAGAGTGCCAAAGCTAACGCTGATCATAACCATGGCTACAAGCCGGCCACGCTGGTCATTACCGAAATTGGCGTCACGCCCGGTCCACGTATCAAGCGTTATCGCCCTGCAGCGCATGGTCGGGCTTTACCTTTTCAGCGTAAATCCAGTCATATTCGCGTTGTGGTCGATGGTGAGAAGCGTCAAGCGCCAGCGCCAAAGAGTGATAAGCAACCAGCTGTAAAAGCTACTACTAAGAAGACCGAGGAGAAGAAATAATGGGCCAAAAAGTTAACCCCATCAGTATGCGGCTCCAGGTCAGTAAAGACTGGCGCAGCAAATGGTTTGTAGATAAGCGTAATTATGCAAAATTCTTAAAAGATGACCTAGCTGTGCGTCGCTTGATTATTAACAAATTAGGCAGCCGCGCTTCGATCAATAAAGTCGACATCACCCGCACGCCAAATCTCGTAACGGTCACCATTGCGACCGCGAAAGCCGGTGTGGTTATCGGTCGCGGCGGTGTCGGTGCTACCGAGCTTAAAGAACAGATTGAGAAGATCTATGGTGGCACACCTACTCGTATCAATATCGAAGAGGTTAAAAAAGCTGATATGTACGCGAAGCTGGTAGCTGAGAACATCGCCCATCAGCTAGAACGCCGCATGAGTTTCCGTCGGGCTATTAAATCGACCGCTGCTGCAACCATGCGAGCCGGTGCCAAGGGTGTACGTATCGAAGTTGCCGGTCGCTTGAATGGTGCCGAGATGTCCCGCCGTGAAAAAGAAGTTGCTGGCTCAGTACCATTACACACCATTCGCGCTGACATTGACTTTGCCCAAGTAAACGCTCAGACTGTCGCTGGCATCATCGGCGTCAAAGTCTGGATCTATAAAGGGGAGGTCCAGTAATGTTACTGCCAAACCGACAAAAGCATCGCAAGGTGCGGAAAGGCCGGATTCGCGGCGTGGCAACTACTGGCCACTACATTGCCTTTGGCGACTATGCCTTGCAGGCTCAGGGACAGGACCGCATCACCTCTCGTCAGATCGAGGCCGCTCGGCAAGCAATGACCCGCTATATCAAGCGTGGTGGCAAGATCTGGATTCGTATCTTCCCACACACCCCCGTTACGCGTAAGCCTCAAGATGTAAAAATGGGTAGCGGTAAAGGCAATCCGGAATTTTACGTCGCCAAGGTGCGCCCTGGCACTATCCTGTTTGAGATGCAAGGTGTATCCGAGGAAGTCGCCCGCGAAGCCATGCGCTTAGCAGCCCATAAACTACCTGTCAAAACCAGATTTTTGACGCGGGAAGGGGCATGATTATGAAAGTGACCGATATTCGCAAATTATCCACGACTGACCTGACGTCCGAAAGTACCAAGCTGCGTGAGGAAATCGTAGAGCTTAAGCGTCGCTTGCATCTCGGCGAAATCCAGAACAACCGCATTATTCGCAACAAGCGAAAAGACCTTGCTCGTTACTTGACGGTGCTCGGTGAAGCTCTAACTAAGGAGACCAACTAATATGGCCAAGCAACTTATCGGTGTCGTCTCTTCTAGTAAGGGTGACAAAACTATCGTGGTCACCGTTCAGACTCGCAAAACTCATCCGCTGTATCGTAAGCAATACATGGTGAGTAAAAAATTCATGGCCCACGATGAAGCAAACGAAGCTCAGCCTGGCGACAAAGTCGCCATCGTCGAAACTCGACCGATTAGCAGTCGCAAGCACCACAAACTAGACCGCATTATCGAGAAGCCCGCCCTGCGTGCCGATTCTTTAGCGGTGACCAAGACCAGCGAACCGGAAAAGCCCGCCACGAAAGCTAAAACTGACAAATCTGAGCCAGCACCGAAGCCAGCGACAGCTGACCAGAAGGAGGCTGCTTCATGATCCAGCAAGAAACCAGGCTGATTGTGTGTGATAACAGCGGTGCGAAAGAGATTTTGTGTATCCGCGTGCTCGGTGGCAGCCGCCGTCGTTACGCTGGTGTAGGCGATATCATCGTGGCGACTGTCAAGCAGGCTAGCCCGGGCGGCCAGGTCAAGAAAAAGTCCGTCATCCGGGCGGTAGTCGTCCGCACCCGTAATACTATTCGTCGCAAAGACGGTTCGACTATTAAATTTGATGATAATGCTGCCGTGGTCATTGGCGAAGACAAATTACCGAAAGCTACTCGCATCTTCGGTCCTGTGCCGCGTGAACTGCGCGACCAGGGCTATGCCAAAATCGTTTCGCTTGCACCGGAGGTTCTATAATGAGTATCTCTGCTGCCAAAACGAAAGCCTTGACCAACAAAGTCTATAAGATTCGACTTAAAAAGGGCGATACGGTCATCGTTCGAGCCGGTAAATACCGTGGCCAGACCGGCAAAATTACTGCCACTCACCCGAAAGATAATAAAGTCACCGTAGACGGGATCAATATCGTCAAAAAGCATGTGAAGCCTAACCGTGAGCATCCTCAAGGCGCTATTGTCGAACTCACCAAGCCGATTTGGGTTAGCAAAGTTAGCATCGTCGAACCGACTACAAAAAAAGCTAGCCGCATTGCCTACCAGCTCGACAAAGCCGGCAACAAGATCAGGATCTTTCAAAAGACCGGAAAGGAGATCAAGTAATGGCTGCCGCAACTGAACCCACCACCAATACTACAACTGCAGTAGCTGCAAAGGCCAAGGCTGAACCAATTGCCAAAACTGCTGCCCAGACCAAGGCAGCTGCACCGCCGAAACAAACTGGTGCTGGCGCTCGTCTCCGCAATGAGTACAATACGACTATCGCTAAAGATCTCCTGAAAGAGCTAGGCCTCAAGAACTTCCAC
>CAYTRU010000080.1:2980-4423 GCA_964440265.1 uncultured Candidatus Saccharibacteria bacterium
AAGCTGGAAAAAGTCATCGTCAACATCGGTCTCGGCAAAGCTAAAGATGATAAAAAAATCATGGAAGTCGCCACCAACACCCTGCGTAAAATCACGGGTCAACACCCAGTCGAGACCTTGGCTAAAAACTCCATTGCCGGCTTTAAGCTACGTGAAGGCAATAAGGTCGGTCTAAAGGTCACCCTCCGTGGTGACCGGATGTACGAATTCACTGATCGCATCATAACTCTAGTGCTGCCTCGGCTCCGCGATTTTCACGGCGTCAAAGCCAGCGCTTTCGATGGTCAGGGCAATTACAGCTTGGGCTTTGTCGATCAATCTGTCTTTCCGGAACTTAGTTTCGAAGAGACCACCACACCGCACGGTCTGCAAGTAGTATTCGTCATTAACGGTAAGAGTAAAGAGCATTCCCGAGCCCTACTTGAAAAGTTCGGTATGCCCTTTGAAAAGGAGCACAAGTAATGGGTGAATTAGAACCAGGTGTAATGGACGCCGCAAAATTAGCTGCTTTCAATGAGGCGTTAGCAGCGGAAGCAAAAGCATGGAATCTAACAGACGTCTTACTGCCTGGTGGCCTACAGGCTGACGGAGCCATTTTCACTGGCGAGAAACTTCCAGACGATGGTGACAGAGTGTTTGAAGTTGAGCAGGGAGAGGAGAACTAGTATGGCTAAGAAATCAATCGTTGCTAGGGACGCCAAGCGGATTAAGATGATCGCGCAGTATGCTGAGAAGCGAGCAGAGCTGAAGAAGCTAGGTGACCTAGAGGGCTTAGCAGCCTTGCCGCGTAATAGTAGCCCTAGTCGTCGGACTAACCGTTGTGTAGAAACCGGTCGGTCACGCTCGTATATGCGGCAGTTTGGACTCAGCCGCTTAAGCTTCCGCGAGCATGCCGTCAAGGGTGAGATCCCCGGTATAACGAAAGCGAGTTGGTAACATGAGCAGAACTACCACCGATCCTATCGCTGATATGTTAACTCGTATTCGCAATGCCATCGCAGTGCGCAAAAACGAGGTCAACTTGCCACACTCCAAGATCAAGGAAGCCGTGGCTCGTTTGTTGCAGGAGAGCAAGTTTATCGATCGCGTTGAGGTGAGCGATGCACCAGTCGGCAAGACACTGACTGTCAAGATCAATGACGAGTCCGCCAACGCCCGCATTACTGAGATCGTCCGTGTCAGCAAGCCGGGCCGGCGCTACTATGTGAACGCTCAGGAAATCCCAACTGTTAAGCGTGGTCGCGGCCTGGTCATCGTTTCCACTTCTAAAGGCGTCATGACTGGCGATCAAGCCAAAGCAGCGCATGTCGGTGGCGAATTAATCTGTAAAGTATATTAAGGAAGATAAGGAACTATAATGAGCCGAGTAGGAAAACTGCCGATCCTCGTCCCGAGCGGTGTGACAATCACTATCGAGCCTGAAGAGGTTACCATAGCTGGTAG
>CAYTRU010000081.1:0-4345 GCA_964440265.1 uncultured Candidatus Saccharibacteria bacterium
AGTAGCAGCCACCGCAGATCATACACCAGCAGTGCCATCAGGCCAGTCAATAGGATCAGCCACAGTCCGAACTGCGCTATCGTCGTACCTAAAACCGCTCCACCAGTGAGCAGCTGCGGCCAATATGCATAAGACAAGACAAATAGTCCGGCCGTCATGAGCTCTACCAGTGGATATTGCCAGGAAATAGGCCGCTTACAGTAACGACACTTGCCGCCCAAGCTCAGCCAGCTCAGTACCGGCACTAGATCTTTGCCTGCCAGCTCGTGATGGCAGTTTGGGCACATCGAGCGGCCTTTGGTGATCGACAGCTGGCTTTGGTAGTGTTTATCGGTCTTTTTCTTGCTCGTCCGCGCCTGTTTTTGTTTATCTGTCAGGTCGTCCTGTTCATGCAGCCGCCATACCAGCGCATTCACGAAACTTCCTAGGCAGAGCCCCACTACTACCAAAATCGCGATAATCATTTAGCACCATAGTAGCACATATAAAAAAGAGACCCTGGGTTACCAGGGTCTCTTTAAACCGTGTAACGTTTAGCTTCTTAGGAAGCGATACACTTTATAGCCAAGCCACCGCTAGACTCGACTGGGTAATAGATAGCAACCGAGCGCGGGTTAGCAGTGTCAGCAGGACAGGCTCCACCGAGCACGTAGCCCAATGTAACAGCTGTCGGAGTAGCTGTAGCAGAAATGGTAGTGTTCGGGCCAGACTTACCGCTAGCCTGCGTAGTACCAGCAGCACCGCTCACCGTGATAACACCCGATGCTATGCCGATAGTGGTAGGTGCACCGCTGTCATTGTTTGACTTAAACTCGTTCACGGCACCTGAAACGTTACCAGCGTCAGCCTTGATAGCCGTGTTGCGGCCGTTGCGCTGTAGTGCCGGCACTGCCAAGAACACGATCAAGATGATCAAACCGGCGATAGCCAGTACGATCATAACTTCGATAATGGTGAAACCCTTAGTGTTAGATTTTTTTAGTTTGTTAAGCATTGCAAATGCCCCCTTTGCGAATTACTGTTAGTGCTTATGCCTAGATCATAACCAGATGCCTGCAAAAATGCAAGCTTTTTATATAATTTAGTCTAGCCACTTATCCACACCTACAGCTGCTCACATCTCGGAGCAGTACCACTACCACCGCCAATTTCAATAGCATACAAGGCAACAATATCGTTGTAGCCGGCCCCACTGCTTATCGCGTTACCCTGGTTAGTGGTATCACATTTATAGTAGTTATAGAGGCTAACTGTAGCCAGATCAGTCACTACTGGCGGCGGTCCCGCACCGGCAACGCTGGCATAAGCCCCGACACCACCCACCTCATAACCAGATAGCTTGGTATAGCGCAGCAAACTGCCATCAGCAGCACACGAGCCAGGGTTACAGGCTGGAAAGTTACCGGAATGGTTTAATTCAAAGCGTGAAGCGGCGGCCAAGATGGCCGCTACGTCTTGTTTGCGTCGATTATTGGCACCATTGCGCTGCAGCGCCGGAACAGCGAGAAAGATAAGACCAAAGATAACACCAGCAATTGCGAGCACCATAAGCATCTCAATAATAGTAAAGCCGGCCTGCCGAGATTGTTTCACGGTTAGCCCCCGCCAGTGAAGCCTGCTTGATTGACCAAGCCGTAGATCGGCAATAGGATAGCCGCCACGATAGTAATCGCCATCAGACCCATAATAATCATCATGACTGGCTCGATGATGGTGCTGATGGCCTTAATTTCGTTGTCGACCTCCTTTTCATAGTAAGTGGCGACCTTTTCTAGCATAGTTTCTAAAGCACCAGATTGTTCACCGATGCGTAGCATATTCGGAACCAACTCTAGAAAGTTAGGATCTTTGGCGATAGCTTCAGATAGTGCCTTACCGCCTTTCACTTTTTCTGTAGCAGCTTGAAGGGAGTGCTGGATGTGCACATTGTCCACGGCATCACCGGTGATTTCGAGTACTTGGATTAGGGGAACTCCGCTCGCTACTAACGTTGTACCAGTCCGGGCAAAACGAGCCATGTACATTTTCATAAATAGTCGTCCGATGGGCCAGGCCCTCATCTTTATGGCATCAAAAAGCGAGCGGCCGGTCGGTGTTCGACTCCAGCGCACGCCGAAGAAACCCAGCAGCGCCAAAGCAATCAGTACCACCCACCAGAGATGAATGACAAAATGCGAGATGGCCAGTAAAGCCCTGGTAATAAAAGGTAGAGATACCCCCGGCAAGCCGGCATAGATGCTTTGCACCTGCGGCAAGACCTTGATGATCATAAAGAGACAAACCCCTAGCATCACCGCCAGCACGATTATCGGATAAATCATGGCGCCGCGTACTTTACTAACGATGTCAGCATCTTTTTCTTGCTGGTCCGCCAGACGCTCCAGACCACTATCCAGCGTTCCTGATGCCTCGCTGGCTGCTACTAGGCTCACGTACACTCTGTTGAAAACCTTGGGATGTTTTTCTAGAGCAACACTAAACGAGGTGCCGGCTTCGACATCGGCAATCGCTTCATTTATGACAACTTTGAGGGATTTATTGACGGTTTGTCCAGCCACACTTCGTAAACTTTGCACCAAGGGCAAGCCGGCATTGATCAACGTCGATAATTGACGGCTAAACAGCACTTTGTCTTTGGTCTTGATGCGCCGGAAACGATGCGCGCCGCCTTCTTTTTCAAGTTTAATACTCAAGGCTGTTAAGCCTTGCTCTCGAATTAGTTTGGCGGCCGCTTGTTCATTATCGGCCTGGACCTGTGCCTTAACCTTTTGGCCGGTGGTAGCATTACGAGCCTCGTAGGTGAAGGTTAACATATCTAACTCCTCATTAATCTGTCTAGTTCATCTATATCAACGGCAAAGTTGCGAGCTTCATCATAGGTAATACTACCAGCATGGATGAGACTAACCAATTGCTTGTCCATGGATTGCATGCCAAACTCTGCACCGGTCTGGATCACTGCTTCAAGCTGATGGGCCTTGCCTTCACGGATAATATTCCGCACGGCAGGTGTGGCTACCAAGATCTCAGCAGCTGCGATACGGCCACCTCCGATCGATGGTATCAGGCGTTGAGAGACGATAGCCATTAAGATATTAGATAATTGAGCTCTGATTTGCGGCTGTTGATGCGGCGGGAAGACGTCAATCATACGATCAATACTCTGCGAGGCGCTGTTAGTGTGTAGTGTAGCAAACACCAAATGACCAGTTTCTGCGATGGTGATAGCACTGGCAATTGTCTCTAGATCGCGCATCTCACCGATCAACACTACATCGGGATCTTCGCGCAGCGCACTCCTGAGGGCTGCACTGAACGAATACGTATCATAGTGCACTTCCCGTTGTACGATCACTGACCGACGTGATTTATGTGTGTACTCGATTGGGTCTTCGATGGTAATAATGTGCTTATTTTGCTCGGCATTGATCTTGTGCACCAGGGCTGCTAAAGAAGTTGATTTGCCTGAGCCAGTCGGGCCGGTAACCAGTACTAGGCCTCGTGGATACTCGGCAAACTTATTAACTATGGGCGGCAGACCCAGCTGTTCAAGCGTCAAAATCTCGTTGGGGATCAAGCGCAGCGCGGCGGCCAAGTTTCCTCGTTCATGGAAGGCATTGACCCGAAAACGTCCCAGGTCACCATACGCAAAACTAAAATCAAACTCCTTGTCTTTGAGCAGAATCTGCTTCTGATCTTCATCAAGAATGGCAAAAATAAGTGCTTCGACACCTTCTTCGTCTATAATATCAGAGCCATTGACGGCGATGAGCGAGCCATCTACTCGCAGCATTGGCGGTAGACCAACCTGAAGATGCAAGTCAGAAGCCTTTCGCTTGATAACTTCATCGAGTAGAACTTCAATTCGTGGTTGTGTCGGCATAGCTATGTTTCCACCTTTCCAGCGTTTAGCCAATTTCCTCAGCAGCTACCCGATTAATCTCGGCTAGGGTTGTGTAGCCATTTAAGGCTTTTAAGTATCCGTCTTGTCGCATGGTAATCATACCCTCTGCCTGGGCGGCTTTTTCGATCTCGCGGCTAGTGGCCTGCTTCATGATCAGACCCTGGATCGCCTCGGATATTTCAAAGACCTCGTAGAGGCCCATCCGACCCTTGTAGCCGGCAATCGTATCGGGGCCATCCGTGCCCTTGCTTAAAGTATAAGCGTTTTGGCCAACCAAGGGCAAGTCTTTATAGCCGAGGTCTTCACAGACTGCTGCTACCTTAGCTTTATCAGGCGGGAGTAAGCTTCCCACTGTTTGGTGAATCGCTTCTGTTTCTGCCGCCGATGATTCATAAGTCTGCTTGCCAGTATCGGCGATTCGGCGCACCAGGCGCTGACCGA
>CAYTRU010000082.1:0-4287 GCA_964440265.1 uncultured Candidatus Saccharibacteria bacterium
AGCTAAGCCAGGTAGCAGTTGCCGGGCTGATTGAAGCAAAAGCTTCTATAACATCTACGCTCTCCTCGCCAGCTGGCGCGCTTTCCTCCGCGGTAAAGCTATGACTGTATCCAGGGGTGCAGATCGCCTGAATCTCAACTAACCCATTGTCGGATACCAGTTTCTGGCCTCCCGGTATCACTGCAACTTCAGCCATGATCGTTATACTATCTCCAAATATTCTACATAACTATAAGTTGTTTGTAGTATTTGTCAAATTTAGTACTCCGGTCATTTTAGTAAAGTAGCGAATTTGGCGCGGAGTTTGACTAGTTTGGGATTGATAATAATCTGACAATAATCCGGCCGATTAACCTCATAGTCATATTGGTAATCTTCCGCCGGATAAAAGCCCTCCAACTGTTTGATTTCAGTCACGATCGGTTCCTCCCAAACAGCTTGGGCGGCAGTTTTAGATTTTTCTGCCGCCTCTCTTTGTACCTCATTACTGTAAAGAATTATTGAGCGGTACTGCGGGCCGACATCGTATCCTTGACGATTCAAAGTCGTAGGGTCGTGGAGTATCCAAAAAATATCTAAAATATCAGCAAGTGTAATGACCGAGGGGTCGAAGCTCACTTCTACCACCTCAGCGTGGCCGGTATCGTGCATGACTACTTGCATATAGCTAGGGTCATTTTGATGGCCACCGGCGTAACCCTGTCGAACTTCTTGTACACCTTTCACGCGTGTATAGGCAGCATGCAGGCACCAGAAACAGCCACCACCCAGTACGATCTTCTCTAATTGCTTGTCCATATATTTCTCAGGTAGCGATGCGCTTTTGTTGGTTTGCGCGTTGTGATTTCAACACGATAGATTGTAGTTCGCGAAAGATTGGGAACTGCTTATTCGTAGAATAGACTTTGGTATTGCCCTGACGCTCACTGGTTAGAAAGCCGACTTTTTCCAGACGCTTCAGCTCACGCTGGATGTTACCAGCGTCTTCTTTAATAAGCTTAGCTAGTCCCCTGACATGAGTTTTGAAATCAGGATATTTGGCATAGATCACGATGATCTTGCGACGGACCCTGGAGGTAATAAAAACATCTAACACGGCGCTGCACCTCTAAACTTCTTATTGTTAACCAAACAACGTTAATTGGTAGTATAGCCGCCTATTTCAGCTTTGGCAAGATGCAATTTTATGCCTCCCCACGTTTTTGGCTTAGCTTATACTAAAGGTTATGAACTACTACTTCGTGCTGGTACGCAGCAATCGTTATCATGGCAAAGAGCCGCTCACCTATAGTAGTAGCCAGCGACTAGTCGCCGGTAGCATTGTGCAAGTGGAGCTGCAAACAGAATTAGTGCTAGGGGTTGTGAGCGGACCAGCCAGGTCGCCACGTTTTCAAACCAAGGCTATTACCCGCATACTACCACTGCCACCCTTGCCGACTTATCTGTTAAAGCTGGTGGCTTGGTTGCCGACTTATTACCCCGCACCATTAGGTATCGTCACACAGCAGCTTCTGCCGGCTCATTTTTCAGAGAAACAGTTGCAGAATGAAGCACTTACCGTGCCACCGCTGCCAGACTTACGCAGCCTGCCACCTCTCACGACCGAGCAACAAGCCGCCCTCCAGGCAATGACAGAGCTTGACAGCTATCTCCTGCACGGCACAACTGGCAGCGGCAAGACACGGCTGTATCTGGAGCTAGCTGCCCAGGCAGTGATAGAAAACAAGTCAGCTATCATTCTGACACCAGAGATCAGTCTTACGACCCAGTTAGCAACGAGCTTTCGAGCAGTGTTCGGCACGCGGGTCGTCGTCATGCATTCCCAGCAAGCTCCCGCTGAACGTCAAAAGGCCTGGCTGGACTGCCTGCGCGCGCAATGGCCTGTCATCGTCATAGGGCCACGCTCTGCCCTCTTTAGCCCTGTCACCAAACTAGGCTTAATCGTCCTGGATGAAGCGCACGAGGTCGCCTACAAGCAAGAGCAAGCCCCACAGTACCAAACCGGACGCGTAGCAGCCTATCTGGCGCGCATCAGTCGTGCCACATTGCTACTGGGCACCGCTACACCATCTGTTAGTGACTATTATCTGGCTGAACAAAAAAAGAAACCGATCATTCGGCTGACTCAGTTGGCTACTAGTGAGCCGCAACCTGCTACCGAAGTCGTGTTAGTTGACCGGAAGCAACATGATTTGTTCAGCCGCTCACCACACCTCAGTCTGGCGCTAATACAGGCAGTCGAAGGGGCTTTAGCCCGCGGCGAACAAAGCTTGCTGTATCTGAATCGTCGCGGAACAGCCCGGCTCATCCTCTGCGAAAATTGCGGCTGGCAAGCTACGTGCCCACATTGTGACGTGCCCCTGACGTACCACGGTGATCACCATGCATTACGTTGCCATAGTTGTAATTATAACACCAAAATTCCGCTGACTTGTCCCGATTGTCAGCATGCCGACATTATTTTTAGAACAGCCGGTACAAAAGCGATTGCGACGGAGGTAGAGCGCCTATTTCCTCAAGCCCGAGTTGCCCGTTTTGATACTGACAACACTAAAGCTGAGCGTTTTGAACAACATTATCAAACGATTAGGCAAGGCGACATCGATATTCTAGTCGGTACCCAGTTACTAGCCAAAGGCCTCGACCTACCGAGACTCAGTACTCTAGGGATTTTATTAGCCGACACTAGTCTATACATGCCTGACTTCTCTGCTGAGGAGCGTACTTTTCAACTGATTAGTCAAGTGCTCGGCCGCATTGGCCGCGGCCACGTCGCCGGACGAGCCATTATCCAGACCTATCACCCTGAACATCCTGTCCTGCAAGCAGCCATAGGTGGTGACTATCAGTCTTTTTACCAGGTTGAACTGGCCAGCCGTCAGCAGTTTCTCTTCCCTCCCTTTTGTTATTTACTCAAGCTCACTGTCCGGCGGGCTTCCGTGCAAGCCGCCGAATCAGCCGCCGAAAAACTAAAAAATGAACTTCTCGGTCACTATAAAGTCCGTATTGAGGGTCCCGCTCCTGCCTTTTACGAACGTTTCCAGAACAAATATCAATGGCAATTGGTGATCAAAGCTCGCGACCGCACCGAACTCATGCGCATCATCAGTAATCTACCCGCCAACTGGTCCTATGACATCGACCCGATAGATCTACTATAGCTTGCCTGTCGTGCTGTTGCTACATTAACCTGCCAGGTGACGATTACCAACGATTCAGGTATACTTGAACCCGAGCATTATGACTAAAGACCATATTATCACTCTGCCAAATCCCCACTTACGGCAAAAATCACAACGTGTAGGCGTGGTTACTGATACTATTAAGCAGATCGTGGCCGATATGGAAGCAGCCACCATTGACTGGGATCAGAGCCGTGATCATGAAGTGGGAGTCGCGCTCGCAGCTGTACAGATTGACCAATTATACAAAATTGTCGTAGTTCGTAATAATTATGACAACAAAGACGACCACACCTTTACCGTTTTTATTAATCCAGAGATAACCAAGCTAGAAGGTGAGATAAAAGCTGACTATGAAGGCTGCCTGAGCGTACCCAATGTTTATGGTAAGGTGCCTCGGCATACAAAAGTTAGAGTAAAGGCTCGGAATTTACACGGTAAGGAGTTCCGAGTAACCGCCGAGGGCTTTCTAGCCCGTATCTTTCAGCACGAGATTGATCATACCAACGGTATCGTCTTTATCGATCACCTGAAAGATGATGAGCAAGCTTTCTTTCGTTTGGATGATGACGGTAAACTACAGCCCCTGGACTATAAAGCAGATGTCGAACAAAATTCTATTCTTTGGCAATGAACGCCTAGCAACTGGGGTCAGCACCAATGCGCCAACGCTACAAGCCTTAGTGGCACATGGTTATGAGGTTGGCGCGGTGGTGGTGGCTCAAAATCGATCAGACCGATCCAGGCGAACTCGAAAGCTCGAAGTGGCCGAAGTAGCCCAGCAGCACAACATCCCCGTCTTAACACCGGCAGATCTCCGTGCTGCCGACGTGCAAGCCCAGCTGGCAGCCTATGGTGCCCACGCGGCTGTCTTGATAGCCTACGGTAACATTGTGCCGCCAGCTATACTGGACCTCTTCCCGGCTGGTATTATTAATATTCACCCCTCATTACTGCCGCAGCATCGGGGTTCAACGCCTCTCGAAAGTGTGATCCTAGAGGGCGCGCAGGAGACTGGTGTTTCACTGATGCGCTTAGAAGAAAAAATGGATACCGGGGCCATCTATGTACAAGAAGCAGTGCCCCTCAGCGGCCGTGAAACCAA
>CAYTRU010000083.1:0-4213 GCA_964440265.1 uncultured Candidatus Saccharibacteria bacterium
ATGAGTGGTGTAGTAAAGCTAGTACTTTCTATTTTTTGGTGACTACCTACGTAGCCGTAGGTTGTAATTAAATAATTCGGCGCTGCTCTTCTGGCGCTGACTTGTCGGCTACATCACCGAAACGAAGCGTGAAACGGATAGGACGAAGTGGTATCTTCTTGATCTCAGGAAGAATAACCTTATAGATTTCTTCGGCGCTAGAGCCATAGAAATACAGATTACACTCATTATCACCGTATTCGTCGCCATCGTATTCGGCATCGATTCGATCAAGGGGCTCCTCTAACTTATCGGTTATGTGACTAACAATCGCTTGTGTTGCTTGCTGGTTCTCCTGATCTGTGTCTAACGACACTATCACCGCTTGACTGATAGGGTTATTTTGTAGTTCTTTTGTGCTAGATTTTTGAAAAAACATCTCTTGTTACCTTCGTGGATTTATTTTATTTGCAATCCAGGGAGCGCGTTTGCCTCCTAATGTTCTCATTATACGATTTTCAACATTTTCCCTAACATGTTTTGTCGCATTAAATCGTATCTTTAGCGCTTGCGAGGATGCTCGTGGACTGATCTTGCCGCTGCGTACATGCTCAGCAAGGCGCCTGTCAATATTTTTCGATTGCCCTACGTATATCTTGCGCGCGACTGTTCTTGTGACGTAGACGCCACCGTCTGCTTTTCTTGATGCGGCTATCCCTCTAACTGCTACTTCACTTGCCCTAATTGTCCAAGCTGCTTCACCGGCGACCGGTATGAAACTCACGGCAGTAAGCGCAATATCCCACTTATTACTATTTACCCAACTGCTTACGTTGCCCCACGTATTGCCATCTAAGTCAAAATCGTTAATTGGATCATTAGGGTAGCTGTAGTTATTGTCACCTCCACCCTCAACCGGATCCACACTAGCGAATCTTCCGAGTGCTGGCAAATAGACCCGATCCCCCATCTGTATGAGCGGTGTAGCAAAGCTAGTACTTTCTATTTTCTGGTGGCTACCGACGTAGCCGTAGGTTGTGTATTGCTGTGCTTATGATGTTTAGTTTTTGGCTCGGCGAGCTACAGGATAGACGAGTACTTCTCGCTCAGGCCTATACTCCCATAAACCCACCTAACGTTCCTAGCTCCATCTGAATTAGTGCTAATATTCTTCTCTACAGTCATCATACTTTGTGTCCGAAAAAAGTATCGCAAATGACTTGGAGAAAACTTTGTCGCTGTATGTGCCGCGAGGCTAAGTTATTTTCTCCATGCCGAGGCTTGCTTGAGAATTATTGGGAGCACTAAGTCAAGAACCTTATTGAGACTTTGTTGGTCGGAGAACTTGTACCATAGCTCGTCCAAGGGACTTTTTTTAGTTGTGGGTTGTTCTCGGAGTAAATTTTATCCAGAAGCACAGGAGTTAATAGTTGATTCTCTACTAGATAGTGCGGTTTGAGGTCAAGCGAATCTTTGGGGTGCACGTTCTCCAGGTTATCAACAGCCTTACTGAGATCTTCAAGACGGACATTAAAACCCCAACCTGTTTCAGGATCCCAACCCCATTTATCCAAGAATACGCGCATTTTAATGTTGGTATCTGATATGAATATTCCCCGGGACTTCTTTTTGAAGCCATGTTTCTCGAAATCTTCTTGATGGGAAGCTAATACTTTAAAAAAATCTTCTGCTTTCATAGTTGTATCACGGTATCCTGGTTAAAATTGTTGGTATTCCTAGTGTTTCGTTAAGGTATGTGTCTTTTTGTCTCTGCAATCCGCCATATGCCGCATTGCCACCGACTAGTCCCATACCATCGTACGAATTTTAGACCTTTTGCAAAGATACATAGTTTAGGTCAACGTTTATGCCTGTATCAACTTATGTCTCTTCGGGTACTCGAGGTGACATTCCCCATGAAGCTACCCTATGTAAGCCGCTTGTCAGGCCTATACTTAGCTTAAATGAGCAGCCAGATCGTACCCACGAAAACAGCACCTAAGACGACTCGCTGTCGTGGAATGTAATACTTACCTTCTATCTCCTTATGAAATGTAAGTACAAGAGCCCGGGTTGCTAGGGGAATGGCCGCTAAGGCCAAAAAAGGCAGAATGATTACAGCGAGCACAAAGCACGTAACGCTCGACCAAAAGAATATTAGTAGCTCTTTCTCAGGATTTTTACTTCGTATCTCAAACTTTAACATCGTGCTTCATAACCTTACTATTTGATTATTATAGCAGCAGTTGCTAGTGTCTGTGTCTCATCCTTGATGCAGCCCAGCTGTATGCTCTTTGCGTGAGAACGCCTCCGGCGCCTAATGCGGTTTGATAGCCTAGTCACTTAAGGACCTGCTTGTTTATCTCTGTACTGCGAAATAGTAATTTATGACTATTTTTTGAGAGAGAATATTTTTGAAAAATTATCTTTAAGATTTTTCCTTACAGTCTTCCAGCCTTTATCTTTAGGGCTATATATTACTGTATAGGTGGCTATAATTGCCAGCACTAGAGGGAATCCGATAACTATACCTCTTGTTGTTCCTTGCCCGTAAGAATGATCATTGGGAGTAAAGAACCCTAAATACAGACATGTGATGTAAACGCATATTAAAATGATTGGGTTAAAGTTTGCTCTTTTCATCTCCATCTCCTAGTCTTCTTGTTCCATACTTTACTTAATGCTCCGCTCAAGGCCTGTTGCCCTCCAGATTGGACGCCTTGCTTAATGAGTCTGTTGACAGCCTGTTTATTTATGGCGCCCTTACCACCCTTCAAAGCCGTGACTATCGACTTATACTGACGACTAGTCCCGTACCATCGTACGGATTTTAGATCTTTTGCAAAAGGTACATAGTTGAGGCCAGCATTTATGCCGCCATAGGCAAGTGCTTTCCCGGCACTCTGTCCTTGGTATCTTGCACCCATAAATGCCACCACGCCACTTGTCCCAGCGAACGCCGCTCCTGCTGCCGCGCCACATGCTCCTACGGTTGCAACAGTACAAGCGACAAGGCCGCCTATCGCTAGTCCCGTACCAATGTTATCTGCGTTTCGACCTACAAATTGACCGGTAGCTTGTATGCATCCAATGATACTGCATTGTCCCGACAAATCAAAGTCACTAACCGGATCAAGAACATATACGTATGCATTAGCCGTACCACCCTCAACCGGATCAACACTAGTAAATCTTCCTAAGGCTGGTAAATAGACTCTAGCTCCCATTTGTATGAGTGGTGTAGTAAAGCTAGTACTTTCTATTTTTTGGTGACTACCTACGTAGCTGTAGGTTGTGTATTGTTGGGTGTTATCTGGGTTGGTTTGGCCAGAGATCTGTTCACCGAAGGGACCAGTTGTGAAAGTACCTGTGAGGCTACCACTGGCGTTGGTGGTGGCGAAGGTATCGCCATGGATGTTGGGTAGGCTGTAAACCTTTTGGTTGTCGCCACTGTTTCCTGGGCGGATAGTGAGGAGTACGCCGCCCGGAAGTTGGATGTATTTTTCTAGGATAGCCCAGTTACCATTGCGGACGTAGTCAGGTGCATCTCCCGAACCGGTGAAGCCGTAGTAGCGGTCGCCGTTGAGCTGCCAGCTCCAATTCGATATGTTGTCGTTTTCGCGGTAGGTAATCCTACCTGATGCGTCGCGTCCGTAGTATTCACCTATGCCATTGCCACTGGAAGTGTACTGCTCGTAGCCAATACTGCGGTCGGTTTGGTCGGTGTAGAGGCGTAGCGGTGTGGTGGTAGTGCCTATCTTAGCAAGAGCGCCGTGTGAATTGTAGGCTGCTGCGTCATATAGTGAGTTGTTACTGCCAACGAGCCGGTCGGCTTGATCGTAACAGTAGGTAGTTGTGGTGCCGTTAATCGTCTGGCTGGTTCGGTTGCCATTTAGCCCAGCGTTAGGGTTGTTGCCCGCTAGGCTGGTACAGCTACTGGCTTCAGTGCCAAAGCCGTATGCGTAACTGTTACTGCCGATGGCGGCGCCGGTAAGACGGCCCGCTTTGTCGTATGTGTAGCTCTTAGTCTGGCCGTTTTCGGTGCCGCTAACAATGCTGCCGCTCTGACTCTGGGTGATGCTGTCACTTGCAATGGTGCTAGTTGAGCCACCAGTCGTGGTCGTTTGATTGGTAACATGCATGTCAGCGTCGTCGATGTTCAGCCAGCCCACTTGGCTGATCAGGTGGAACACCGTAGCACTCGTGGCTCCAGCGGGTGTGGTGAAGTTAAAGC
>CAYTRU010000084.1:0-4157 GCA_964440265.1 uncultured Candidatus Saccharibacteria bacterium
TGAACTACTGGACCAATACGGCTGTGCTTCAGTCTGATGAGGACACTCTTGTTTCGCGCATGAATTCTGGCGACTTTTTGCGCGACGGTATCAACTCTGCATCAGGCATGATAAGCCAGAATAGTCTGGCAGACTCTCATGTTGGCAATGCTGATCCTAGTGATGTGACTGGAACGCATTGGCTAATCATTCATGCCATACCAACTACAATTAATATGCCAAGCAGCAGCAATGTAACCCCAGTTGTATATTTCAATCGACCGAGCATTGATACATCGAAGAATGTCGTAATGAACGGAACAGCGCCGTACCAAGACGACGTTATTATCTATTTGGATGGAGCAACGAAGACCCTGCGAGCACGAGTTCTTGCGAATCCATCGGCAACTAATAATATGGCAAAAACTTCATGTCCTGATGCTTCAGCATCGAACACATGCCCCAAAGATGCAGTCCTAGCTGAAAACATCAGCAGTGTGGCCATGAGATATTTCTCCAGATCTGGAAATGCTATTGACTACACCTCGATTGTCGACAGCAACACAGGCGCATATATAGGACCAGATTTTACTTCTGTCGAAGTAGTTGAATTCACGCTTAACTTGAATAAGAAAGCCCAGCTTCACAATGGATCGAATACCATCAACAAAGCTGTAATACGAATAGCTCTGAGGAACTAACCATATGAAACACCTAACACTTCGAAACAATCAGCAGGGAATGGTAGTTATCGCAATCGTCAGCATCATGATTTTCTTAGGCATTATTATGACTGGAGTTTTCAGTCTATCGACTTCAAATCTCTTCAGATCACATGCTCGAGTCTTTTCACTTCAGACCCAGTATGCAGCAGAGTCCGGTGCCGACGCGGCTGTCGCCATTCTTAACGGCGGCAACGACACATACGCAGGAACAACCTCAGATGTCACGGTCCTTAGTGCACCAACATTTAAGTCAACTTACTCTGTGTCGGTGGCAGATGGTTCAAACCCCAAAGAAAAGGTAATTACTGCAATCGGCAAGATGTACACGCCAGCAAACTCCGCGACGCCTACATATAAAAGAACAATAAGAGTGACAGCTCAGCGGAGCTCTTCAACCACAGCTTCTTCTGTATTAAGTCGTAATATTATAGCTCTGGATAGCGGCGTTAAGAATCTATATGCAAAAGACATCTTCGCAAACGGCTATATAACCATGGCTAAGAACACTACGAATATGGTCGCCGAGAATATCACCGTCGCTGGCAAAAATACTGGTGCCAGTAATTGCTCGATTGGTGGAACAGGCAATCTAGTTAAACCTGCCTCATTTACCAATCCTGGTCAGATCAAAACCAAGATCACCATGGCCTACAACAACTGTATCAGCCCGCCAGGAAACACCAGTAACGCAAACTTCGACGTATTGGCAAATCAGACCAACTTAACATCAGTCCAATCGACATATATACCTTGGAGCCAATACATGGACTCTAGCTACACAAATGCACCCGGGGGCTGTAACGATTGGACAACAGGCGCCTCTCCAAGATCAATCCCGTCTACAGGCAATACCAAAAAAACACATTACCCTAATTCATCTAGCAATGTCAGTACAAGTTGCGGCAATAGTGGTGACTTAGACCTAGGTACGTCAACCTATACAATTCGAGATAACGTACATATTAGAGCAAACCTTTGTGCGGCCAGCGGTTGCTCGCCAACTTTTAATAATCCAGATTCGACCACTAAGTATGTATTTGTTGAAGGCGACATAAATTTTGACTCGGTCGTAACTTCGCCAAGCAGCGGCCCAATAGTATTCATTGCTTATGGTAGCGACCCAGCTTCTAAGACAGGTTCATGTCCATATGGAGGGGCCGTTTATCTTGGCAATAATGGCACTACAAGCGCTCCGGACATATATTTACTAGCTATGAATGGCATATGCTTAGACAAAACCAAGTTTTCGACCTCGCCAGCTCTGGGCGGCATAGGCGGCAAGAATATATACATTGCAACTAACCCTGGATCACCTTGGGATCTGAAGCTCGACAGTAGCTTCCCGGTTGGTGAAATTCCGATAGATCTAGCTTGGCGTACAACACGCTACCAGCGACTGTAGTATAGTTAGGCTCAAAGAGGAGTACATATGTCCAAAGACAAAGGCCGCAAAGAAACCAAAAAACCCAAAAAACCGAAGGTTTAGTGCTATATTGAAGTCATAATCATTCAAGGAGGCTAAGATGGCGGATACTCAAAGTGCACCAAAAGACAGCGGCGAAGTTAAGAAGCTCTATCTCTCTCAAGACGACAAAATCTTAATGGGCGTATGCGGCGGTATGGCTGTTTACTTCGAAGTTGACGCTACTCTTGTACGTTTGGGATGGGTCGGCATGACCATTTTCACAGGTGTTATCCCAGGCTTGCTTGCCTATATTATCGTTGGTGTAGTTATTCCCAGCGCTCCAAAATCAGCCTAGATTTATCTAGGATACGAATCAAGGGCATCAAGGATAGGTTCCGTGACTGACGTTTCACGGTTCTTGCTATTAGTTGAGTGATTAGCTAGGAGCCACGCAATGACAAGAACAATTGCTCCATAAACTACGAAGATCATAAATCCGACTCTGACGTTACTGCGCTGACTCAAATAGCCAAAGCTCAGATAACTGAATGCCAAGACTACATCGTTCATCATTCCGAGTGCAGATATACTCGTTGCTCGAATGCTGCTAGGGAGCAAATGTTGAATCCTAGCGTTATTAGAGATAACAAATGCGTGCTGGAAAAACATAAGTGCCATAAAAAGAGCAGTAGCAATTGTTCGTAACTCTGCAGGAAGTGCGAAAGTTAGGCTGAAGAGGATGAATAAAGTCAGCACAATTTTGCGATTTGAGAGCTGCCCTAATTTATAGCTGAAATAGTTGCCCGCCGCTTGAAATAGCCCACTGACGGCATTTATAACGCCTATGACAAACACCGAAAAACCAAGTTCAATGAAGAATAATTGACCGAATTCGTTCGCCGTCCAACCTGCTAATGCAATAATTAAAAAAGTTGCGCTTAGATAGATCATTTCTCGCGAGCTAGTAACTGCCTCGATGCCAGCCCTCACCATTTTTACTGATGAAGTTGCCACCTCCAAGGTGTGGTTCTTAGGTTCCTGCAAAGACAGCGCCAAAAATACAGCAAGAATATTCGGAATAATAGTTATGAAGTAGGCATACCGGAGGCCAAAATGGCTACCGACAAAAGCACCCACGAGCGACGATATAAATATAGATAACCAGAAGCCGGCGCTGCTTATTCCAGAATATCTAGTATATTTATCGACATTACCCTCTTCTTTAAGCGAATCGTAAAGTATCGCCTCATAGGCACCGTTCTGGGTAGTGAAAAACAGGCCCCATAGTATAACGGCGATACTGTACTGTGCGAATGAGTGCGCTGTACCTGCGACAATAGTACATGCCAAAAGGGCCAGAGTTGCCAGGAAAATAGCATATTTACGACCGTACTTATCTGCTAGAATACCGGTCGGGATATTCAGAAGAGCCGAGGTCACGATGTACATAACTGCCATTAGAGCGATTTCAAAAATTGAAATACCGATTGATCGCTGAAAGACTTTTTCGATGCTATACCAGCAAATAAAACCAATTAACGCGTGCGTTAGAAGTATCTTTTTTATTCGCCAGGACATGGGTACATTCTACAGGGTTTTTTGGGTAGTAAGCTTTTTCTAAAGTTGCAGGTTTATTGTTGATTTACGTTGTCGCGCGGCAGCTATCAATACTAAGCAATAGGAAGGACACGAATGAATATTAAGAAATCAATGCTAGTGGCGGGAGCTACTACAACCATGGCACTTGCTAGTGTAGCCGGCGTTTCGGCTGCGACCACGACGTCTGCAACGGATGGCCAGGACATGCTTGTCAGCAAGATAGCTAGTAAGTTCAAACTCAATAAAGATGATGTAAAGGCGGTCTTCGACGAGGAGCGCGCCACTCGTGAAGCTGAGCACCAAAAGGAAATGACGGCTAATCTCGACAAACTAGTGAGTGCTGGAACAATCACTAGTGCGCAGAAGGATGCCATACTAGCGAAACAAGCTGAAATGAAGAAGGACATGGAAGCTAATCGCGGAAGCATGAAGGATAAGACTGATGCCGA
>CAYTRU010000085.1:0-3981 GCA_964440265.1 uncultured Candidatus Saccharibacteria bacterium
GCTCCTATCGGTCAACAGGGCCAACCTGCCTTTATGCCCTCCCCTCCACAACCACCCCAACCTCCTCAATTTCCCCAACCTCCCATGCAGCCTGGTCTGGCCGGAATGCCCCAACCAGCACCGTACTCGGCTGTAGGTTATACAGCACCTCAGCCGCAAGCTTTCCCGCAACCTAGCGCAAGCAAACGCAAAAAACTCATGCTATCGGCTGTTGGGCTAGTAGTAGGTGTTGTTTTGGTGGCAGGAGTCACCTTTATTCTGGGCTCACAGAGTAATAAAGCAGAGGTTACAGTCGGTACGAACTTCATCAAAGCCGTCCAAACTGCAGATTATAATGCTGTCGGAGAAACGATGGAGCCAGAGGTAGCCAAATTAGCTGCAAAAGTTGAAAAGCTTGGCGGCAAGACCGAAAAAGACGCTTTCTATAAAAACTACCTGAAATCTTTAGGAGCTGATAGCGCTATCGGTGATGGTGATGCTCATAAAGTTAGCGTGAAATCTTCTGATGGCGGTGGTCACAAACATGCAGTAGTTATCTACAAGCTAGGAACCGATTACGTATCTTTGCTCGAGGTATATGACAGTTCCGAGCAGCCTCATGTCATGGATTTTCAGTCTGGTAAAAAGACAATCTCTGACGATACCTTTAAATCAACCTACGCAGAGTATCAAACTAACATTAAGGCCTCGAACGATTACTTAGATAGTGCTGCTCAGGACACTACAGATAGTTCGCTGACTGATCCTGAGAGTTCTGGTAAAAAATTGGATAATTTGTTTACAAATTAAAGCATAGCTAAGGTGTTAAAGCCGCACTTTAAAGCATCCTCACGCAGCCCAATCGATAAGCAGAACCGCCCAGGACAAGCGCATCGTCAACGTGATCGTCGCCTAGTCAAATTATTGACACTGCTAATTATCACTAATGCCTTAGTGCTCAGTGCGCTTGGTTACTTTGGGTATCGCTATTTGCACCAGTTAAAACCGGCTAGCTCCAGCCTGCAACAAGCTCTAGGGGTCAAGCCGGCCAATGAAAATTTGGATACGGTTCGTTCAAACAAATACCAATTCTCCATACAATACGACAATAAACAATTCAAATCGGTAGCCTACCTTATTCACCCGGATGGTCAGAATTATGACCAAGTCAGCGGCAAGGATGTGCTGAAGCCTGATGCCTACAGTTTAATCACTGTTTTTGATGGCCGAAAGACCTTCAATGAACACCTTGATTTAGCGCTGGCCGACTTAACGGTGTCGACCAATATTCATGACAATTTTTTTGCTCTGCGCGCCGCGCAGTATGGACCAGGACTTTCGCAGCTCGATATGGTTCAACGGTTTTTCAGGCCAACAGAGGACCAATACAATAAACTAACGGTCGGCAAAGCCAGCACTGTAACTATTAATGGCATTGAATACCGGCGGGTAGTCTATACACAGACGAACACACAGTACCTTACTAGCCAAACAATGTATGAGTACTACTACACTGTTCAAAACGGTCGCCCTTATGCAGTGTCCGTAAGTCGAGCAGAAGATCCTGACAAGGAGTTTGTAGCCTCATTACGGCAGCTGATTGGCAATATAAGCTACGGTGAGCAGTCGCAATCGGCTCCGTATGGCACCTATGGTACGGCTAATACTAGGCCCGGAGGAAAAGCTAACCCCTCTTCATCTAGCCAGAGCGGTGCCAATCTACCGAGCGAGCTGGAAAGTGGTACAGCCCTAGAGGTAGCTGCCCGTAACCAACCAGCAGTAGTCCGGATAGGCGGTAATTATTGCGCTACCATTACTCTGACACTGCCCAATAAACAGGAATTTATGAAGGTACCGAACGCCTGTAGTCCAGTAGTGGGCAGCGGCACTATTGTCTCTAACGATGGTTATATCAGCACCAATGGCCATGTCGTACGACAAACACCGCCTCTGGCCCTACTGACGGCTTTATCTGTACAACTGGAAGATGGCAACCAAGCACCGATGAAAAAATACTTGCAATACCTTATAGCTAGCGGTGTCATGAGTCAAGACCAGCTAGAAGCCTTACTCGCTGCCGCCAAGAACGGTGACGCTGCCGCCAGCAATAAGATTATTTATTCTGCAGAAAACATTCCACGTGCCAATATAACTGCGACCGATGAATACAATGAATATGCCATCCAACTCGGCCATGACCCGATGCAGGTAGATCGCCAAGGGTCAAAGTTTCGGTTTAAATATACGTCGACAGTCGTCCAGGCTACATATATTGATTCTAACTTTGACCCCTACAGTGGCAGTGAGGGTAAGTCTGACATCACCGATTCTGCTACTTCGGACGTAGCTGTTCTCAAGATACCGGGCAAAGACTACCCAGTTGCTAAGCTGGGTAGTATAGATAACCTCAAGAGGGGCGATTTGATAACGGCTATCGGCTTCCCAGCTTTTGTGGACGATGGACTGGAGACTAAATTGCACTATACCGTACCAACGGTAACGCAGGGTTACGTGCGGGCTATCGTGTATGACTCACCAGCGAAAGTCCGGAAGCTAGTACAGTCTAATACGCCGATTGCGGGTGGTAATAGCGGCGGGCCAGCCTTTACCATAGATGGCCGTATGGCTGGTCTAAATACCTATGGCAGTGCTGGTTGTCCAGATGATGAGTGCTTTGGCACTGAAAGCTATTTCCGGAACGTGGCAGACTTCAAAGCCTTGTTAGCCCAGAATAATATCAGCATCAAAGATGCCAGTCCAGTCCAAGCGACCTGGGACGCTGGGATTGCAGAGTTCGTCAAAAAAGATTATCGTTCGGCCCGCAAGTCATTTGAAACAGCCCGACAGGAGTACCCAGCTTTTTATCTGGCTGACAGTTTCATCGCTCAGGCCGACGACCAGATCAAGGCCATCGATAAGGCGAATCTGCTGAAGATTGCTTTCGCCAGCATCGGTTTCGTATCCATAGTGGGGCTGGTGATCACCTTCCGGACAATCCGTTCACTACGGCGGCACCGGAAATCTGGACAATCCGCCGGCTATTATCCTATCTATCCGTCGAACCGCGCGCCTTCCCCCCAGCCGGCTTATCCAAGCGTACAAGCATTAGGGGCAGGGCCCACGCCGATGCCTATTCAGCTTAGCCAGACTTCGCTTGAGCCTTATCCTTACCAGGCCCAAGCAGTCCAAACTATAACACCATCACCTGTCCCTCCTGGCACTCAATTCACGGCACCTCCACCAGTTCAGCAGCCGAGCCCCGCTAATCCTGCCATATATTCAAACAGCCCATCGCAGATTATTCAGCCAACTATCATCCAGCCAACACCGACATCGATAGCACCAGTACCCCTAAGTCCACCACAGGTTGGCCTACCGCTGCCACCACAAAATTCTGCAGACCATATTGTACCGGGTTGAGTACCCTAACCTGAAGCTTGTGCTAAGCTAAGTGTATAAAATAACAAGTTGAAGGTTGAAAATTACACTATGGAACCACCGCAGCTGCAACCCTTGCCAGAGTTCAACAATTACGCTGTCGCCCCCAAAGCCAGCAAGCGCAAACCTATTATAATCAGCATACTGGTAGTAGTAATAGTAGGTGCATTATCCTTGCTAGTCATAACTCTAATCAGGCATATGAATAGCCCTGATACACTATTTCAGAAATCCCTAGAGTTAGCTCTTTCGACGCGCCAAGTAGAACAGAGGACAAAGGCTATCCAGCTCGGAACTTCGACAACTCTCTATGATGTGACAGAAAAGTACGATGTCGCCGATCTTCAGAATTTCAAAATAACCTATGATCTATTCCTTGGTAATTCAGAGATCCTAGCCTATGCGAATCCACATGACACCTTTGTCAATTATAAAAAACTAGACGCCGAAATTTTTTCAATCCCTGGCGTGCACCTGGATGTCAACCAGTGGGTTCAGATTCGAAAAAATGATCAACCGGTCAAATCGGATGCCACAACCTTTGCGCTTGACCCTAAGGAACAA
>CAYTRU010000086.1:0-3958 GCA_964440265.1 uncultured Candidatus Saccharibacteria bacterium
AAGCGTCGGTTGACCGGTAAAAATGCTGCCATGCATAGTGGCAAGTGGGATAAGTCGGCTGTCGGCAGTCATGAAATTCGTGGCTTGCGGCTGGGTATCGTCGGTTATGGCAACATCGGCTCGCAACTGTCAGTTTTGGCTGAAAATCTGGGTATGCAAGTATGTTATTACGATCTGGCGGACAGATTATCACTGGGTAATGCCCAACAGTGCGATAGCCTAGAGGAGCTTTTAGGTATGGCCGATGTGGTAACGCTGCATGTCGATGGCCGCTCCGACAATAAAGGTTTCTTCGGTGCAGCGGAGTTTGCCATGATGAAACCTGGCGCCTTGTTTCTAAACTTAAGCCGCGGTATGGTGATTGATATAGCAGCATTGAAACAGTGCATTGAGTCTGGCCAAGTGGCTGGTGCGGCGCTGGATGTATTTCCAGAGGAGCCAAAAAGCCCTGATCAGCCCTTTGTCTCAGCATTGCAGGGGCTGCCAAATGTTATCTTGACGCCCCATATAGCTGGTAGCACCCAGGAAGCTCAGGCCAGCATCGGGCAATTTGTATCACACAAGATTGTCAATTTTATCAACCAGGGCAGCACTGCTCTGAGCGTCAATGTACCCGGATTTACGCTGCCACCGCAAGCAGGCTCTCATCGCCTTATTTTGATACACCATAACTTGCCAGGCGTACTGGCTCGGATCAATACCTTGCTGGCCGAACAGAAGGTTAATATCAACGGCCAGTATCTAGGTACCAAAGGCAGCGTTGGCTATGTGGTAACAGATATCGATACTGATTATCCTCCAGATACCGTCAAACAACTCAAGCACCTGCCCGAAACGATCAAACTGAGGATATTGTATTAAGTATGTCGAGAGATACCTACCTCACGCCTGGTCCCTCTCAGCCGCACCCCAAGCTCCGTCGTTTTCTAGATGATGCCTGGGAGGCAGATGTACTGTCGCTGTCGCACCGTGGCCCGACCTTTGAGGCTATCTATCAGCGGGCGGACACTGCCCTACGGACTTTGCTAGGTATTCCACCAGCTTACCAGGTGCTCTTTATGGGCTCGGCCACAGAGGCCATGGAGCGCATCATCCAGAGCGTGGTCGTCAGCCGTAGCCACCACTTCATTGGCGGCGCTTTTTCGGAAAAATGGTTTGAGGTCGCGCAGCAGCTGGGCAAGCAGCCGACCGCTGCTCGGGTCAAGCCGGGTCAGCCCTTCACGAAAGCCGATTTGCAAGTGCCCGCCGATACTGAACTGCTGTGTATCACCCAAAATGAAACCAGCACCGGCACGGCTTTCCCGGATGCCGAACTATTACATCTCACCAAAGCTTCGTCGTCTAAGCGACCTCTGGTAGCGCTGGATGTGGTATCTTCGGTACCCCTCCGGACCTTGCCATGGGACAGGCTCGATCTGGTCTTTTTCTCTGTCCAGAAGGCTTTTGGTCTGCCAGCTGGTCTCGGCGTGCTAATCGCTGGCCCGCGAGCACTAGCAAAGGCTGCTAAACTTGAGGCAAGCGGCCAGAGCGTGGGTAGCTACCATAGCTTGCCGCGTTTAGCGGCCAGTGCGGCCAAGTTTCAAACCCCGGAGACACCGAACGTGCTGGGCATCTATCTGCTGGGCCGGGTCGCCGAAGATCTGCTAGCCCGCGGCATAGATGTGCTGCGTCAGGAAAACCAAACTCGCGCCCGCGCCCTGTACGCTGTGCTAAATGATCACCCATACCTTGAACCCTTCGTAACCGATCCTCACTGGCGTTCCACGACAGTCATAGTCACTGCAGTGCGCCACGGGAATCACGCCTTGCACCAAACCCTGAAAGAGCAGGGGCTAATTGTCGGCCAAGGCTATCAGCCCTTTCAGGAAGAGCATTTACGTATCGCTAACTTTCCAGCTACAGATGACCGCGTATTTGAGCGGTTGCTTGTTCATCTGCAAGGCTATCGGTCGAAACCGGGAAAATAACACGGATTAGTTTAGTAGGTTCGTTTGGCTTGCAAGAAGACTCTCAGTACCTATCATCTCGGTCATAGATGATAGTGCAGATCTGTGCTTCAGGATTTTCTTTGAGAAGACGTTGAGCGACGACCAGGCCCATGACCGAGCTACGACCTAAGTGTTTGGCGGCTACCGTTGGTTGTTGCGCTAGTGCGTTTCGTTCGCTACCGGTGACTATTTCTTCGCGGTCTAACAGCGCATCAGGCTGCTTATAACTAAAGGGTATGCTGTCGTCAATAGTTAATCCGAAATTAAATTGCATGTCGGCGGCGTCACCGGTGTAGCCGACGATTTCAACACCAGGCAACAAGGTTCGAAGGCGAGGGCTAATGCCAGCGATTGATGTCCAATTGCCTTCGCCAAGCAACAAATGCGTCATGTCTGGTGCCTGCTCGGCCAGCTCATCGGCGATGCGTGCAAAAGCGTTCACCGCTTTCTGGTCTTCTGAATGATTGGCATAGCAGATGAGCTGCGAGCCATTATCAAATATAACTGGTTTGGCTTGGACGTCTGGCGGGAGGCGCACTCGCTCCCAGTCGGCTGTAGCTTTGAGGGCATAGATCTCAGCTCTTTGGGCGGCACTAGACCCTTGGATGTAACCAGGTCCGGTGGAAACCACGCGTGCCCCGAAACGCACTATCGGATAAATGCGGTTAGCCGGCAACTCCTCAGGTACCATGATGCGCACCTGATAGTCGAGCAGACTACCAAACAGCGCGGCCACAGCACCTGAACTGCCGGAAGTGATATCACGAATTTCGGTGCTGCCAGGTGTAATAAGGCCTTTTTGTTCGAAAGACTTCAGCATGGCTACCCAGGGTCGTGCATAGTGTGAGCCGCCTGGTTGCGAAGACTCGTCTTTTGACCGTATGATGTGGCCATCTAGCTCAGTTTCTTCGATGGCGGTATTGCCCACGACAGCCTCTAGGCGTCGGTATTTTTCCGCACGAGCGAGCATTGGCCAGTCTTCGGCACCGATGCCTCGTTCTTTCAGATATACAAAGGTGGCTTCACAGGCTGCAACGACATCTCTTTGACCACTCGTTTCACCGGAAGTACCGACTTTTCGCGACACGTAACTGAAGCCACCCTCGTCTGCCGTTCCCGCCTGCAGGCCAAAGTTTTCATCGACGGGAAAGGTCAGATATTCACCTTGACTGTATGTTTGCGATATTGCTCCACTGTCAGCTGTCGGTGAGATCGTCACATTGCCACTAGCTACCAGCAGTAATTTATGACTTCTGACCCGATGCTCTGTCTCAAAACCCGGCTCTACGACGCCGAAACGAGCCGGCTCACTGCCTGCATTAAAACTGTTGCTGCCACCATGGGACATACCTCCACTATCGATAAATAGGGCATGGTCAAACTGGTCATCGTGTGTTTCGACAACGGCTGGCTTGATGGTGTCTGGACTTGCTGTCATAAATCTAAACCTCCTAATGCTGGAACTTGTTTCCTGAGCACAACTCGAGCATAGGATGTTTGCGGAAAAATATAAATAGTTTTCTTGTATATTTTAATAAAAATTTGTTAAAATAAATACGTGAGAGAAATTTCTACTATCACTTACACTAAGCTGAAAGCAGGCGACAAAGCTTACCTCAGGACCATTGGTCTCAGTAAGGAAGCGCTCCAGCTCTATGATGTGCTGCTACGGCAGGGTGCGTTATCGGCGAAAGAGGCGGCGACATATAGCCGGGCGTTTCCATCGGCTGAGTACCGTTTATTTTATGAACTCGAACGGCGGGAGCTAGTGCGACGCCTGCCGGGACGTCCTCGCCGGTTTGAGGCTCTGCCGCTGAGTGATGGCTTGCAGGCTTCACTGGCAAATCAAGAGAAACGACTCAAAAATTTACTGGCCCAGGCCCAGACAGAAGATAAGCCTGGCGAGCAGGCTACCATCCTGGTCGGTCGGCAAAAAGTCTATGAAGTCTATGCCCAGTATGCTCGCCGGG
>CAYTRU010000087.1:0-3877 GCA_964440265.1 uncultured Candidatus Saccharibacteria bacterium
ACCAATGACAAGTAACACACCCACGCAAGCGACACCGAGCAATATAAAGACAAGGTCAATAGTTTTACGGTTTGCTTTAGCCATGAATTATTCCTTTAGATTAAGCTTAAGCATATTGTAGGTGTTTTTACAGGGAAAGCAAAATATAGCTTGTATATGCTTGTGGTGCTAGAGGTTGGACCTCTAGCAGTCTAGTACGACTGCGCAGGGTCGGACCCTGCGCAAAAGATGATGGTGATAATGCTGCGGAGCAATAACCTTACAAGCGCGCTATACTAAAGCTAATGACTAAGGCCCAGCGGCTCGTATTGGTAGTCAGCATTCTGGCTTCTTTTGTGGCTAATCTTGATGCCTCGGTTGTGAATGTGGCATTACCAGCTATTACTAGAAACCTCGGTGGCGGCTTAACGGCCCAACAATGGATCGTCGATGCCTATTTACTGACCCTCGGCTCATTAATCTTAATTGCCGGCTCGTTATCAGACCTATTTGGCAGAAAAAAAGTGCTGGCGCTGGGGCTTGGCGGCTTTTTAGTGACTTCGCTATTGTGTGCCATTGCCCCCAATGACACGTTTTTAATTGTCAGCCGCGCGTTTCAGGGTTTGGCTGGTGCGTTGCTGGTGCCGAGCTCCTTGGCTTTGATTATTTCGGCGTTTAGTGGACCGGCGCAGGGCAAGGCAATTGGAGCCTGGACGGGCTGGATTAGCATTTCCTACATTATTGGTCCATTGCTCGGTGGCTTTTTAGTCGATACCGCTTCGTGGCGCTGGGTGTTTGCTATTAATGTGGTGCCGATTGCTATTACGCTTATCTTACTGAAAGGTATTCATCAGAAAGAATCGTTGCCAAAGAATGTCAGGGTTGATTTTGGCGGCGCACTCCTTTGTGTCATCGGTTTGGGTGGCGCGGTTTCTGGCCTGATTGAGCAGCCGCGCTATGGCTGGCATAGCGTGTTGGTGCTCAGTACCCTGATTGGCGGCGCGCTGGCGCTGGTGCTATTTGTTTTGTATGAACGACGGATCAAACAGCCAATGCTGACCCTTGAGCTGTTTAAAGTGCGCAACTTTAGTGTGGGCAACGTGGCGACAGTGTCTATTTATGCTGGCCTGTCCATTGCTACATTCACACTACTTTTGTTTTTGCAGCAAGCCGTTCACTTTAGTGCCTTAAAGGCGGGCATGTCCATACTGCCGGTAACGCTTATTATGTTCTTTTTGTCATCACGCTTTGGTGCCCTGGCCGGCCGTTTTGGCCCGCGCTTTTTCATGGGCGTTGGTCCCATTGTCGCTGGCCTCGGCTTCCTGGCCTTCCTGCGCGTCAATACGCATGTGAGTTATATGCAACAGCTTCTACCTGGAATTATTATTTTTGGTCTGGGCTTGTGCATGACGGTGGCGCCACTGACGGCTGCCGTACTTGGCAACATTGCTCCCGAGCACGCTGGCGTGGGTTCGGCCGTCAATAATGCCGTGGCCCGCGTGGCCGGTCTGATTGCCATTGGTTTTATTGGTCTGGTGATTGGCGCCGAAGCCTTTAGTACAGGCTCCATTGCTCATAGCGTGGGCGCCTTTCATCGCGCCGCTATCGCCATGGCGGTCCTGTTAATCGCCGGTGGTATTATTTCGGCTATTGGTATTCAAAATGCAAAATTGCAACCAAAAGTAGCTGTACCAGCCGTTACCTAGTCACCCAAAAACCAACCCCATTAGGTGTTTACCTCAGTTAAGCCTATACTTATAGTATGTCTACTACTAGTAAACGGCTTAACTTTGCCGACACAATAGAAGGTCAGGCCACGAAAGATGCCCTTTGCTTGATGGCCGCTGATAATGCATACAATACCCTGTCAAGCTACAGCGCTAATGGCATCTTATATCCGGATCACCAAATATCGTTTGTTGATAAGCATATGAATTACCTCGTGGCACATCCCAGCACTGATCCTCAGCTGTACATGTCCAATTTGCGTCTCATGACGCGCATTCGCTAGTTTTCTGCTCATGCTTGCATGAATTGGGCATTACTCTACAATCGGAAACATGGTTGAGGCGTTTGCTCCAGAGGATTTAAAAGTTCGAGGGCCACAGGGGCTCAACTTTTCTGATGCCTACGGACTAACCTGTGCGCAAATGGGCCTGATGTTAGCTGAGCTTTTACACGTCGAGCCTGACGCCAGATTGACCAGAGAAGATCTTATTGGCTATCACTTTTTGCAGTACGGAATGGACGGCGAAACAATTGAAGGCGCTCTCAGTGCGCTCGAGGGTGGTATGTGGGATGATTGGGACAAAGCGCGGCCATTACGTGATTCACTGCCAAGAGTGGTTCGCCACCATACTCGGTTTGCGCCTGTGCAACGGATACGGCTGGGAGATCCGCAGCATACGCCAGAGCTTGACCCTAACATTTATCACTCAGTTAACCTCGTACACGAAACCGATCACCTGGACAGAGAGGTGACAAGTCTTTACCCGTTGGAAGGGAAGCGACTCGTTTACAAGGGCAGGGTAAGCGTCGGGCTTGGCGAGGTGGTCATGGACCACGTTATCATGAGTCCGGAGATACATTCTGATCTACTTGATGTGCAAAGTGGTGTCATCCCCACAAAATCAATGATAGTGGCATCGGCTGAATTAACTCACGGTACTCAAGTTCAGGCAGTTCGCGTACTATGACCGTATCAAGAGAACATAGCGTTGTATTGTTAGGCTCCGGTGATGTCGATAGCGGCGAAGGCGGCAGCACGATTAAAGAAATTTTGCGCTGCTCGGCCCTGGGATTGATTGCCGTTAAAGTTGATGTAGTTATTTGTAATAACTCGCGGCGAAAAGTGCCAGGTTTTTATAAGAAGATCGACGAGCATAACCAGGAATTTGGCGAGCAGGTAGAGGTCCGGACAATCAATCGGGTGGGCTACCCGGCAGTGGATACTGAAGAAGTAGAAGCCGGTGCGCAAACCTTGGCTGAGGCGCAGGCCTGTGCGGATATCATCCATGAGGCGGGTGCCGGTTTATTTGTGCAGGCTGGCTTTATGAAAAAGACGGTGGGCGCGTTGCTGGAGATTGACGGCCTCAATACCCATCCGGGCCCGCTAGAAAACCCCCAAGGTATCCCGGGCGTCGACACCAAAGGCTTGCATGGCATCGACGTTCAAGACGCCGTTCTTAAAAGAGGCTATCCGTACTCCGCCCACACCGTACATACCGTGGTTAGGGATTATGATAGCGGACAGATCGTCGTCTGGCGGCCAGTGCTAGTAAGGCCCGATGATACGGCGAAGATCTTATTTGACCGGGTGCAGGACGTTGAAAAAGCCTGCCTGCCTTTTGATATACACAATTATCTGCAGACGGCTGCCTAGGTTTACTTAAACGAGGCCGACGTCGGAGCGAATCAGCTGCTGATCGTCGCCAATGTAAATGCCATCATTGTCACGCCCAATGTAGTCGTAGACGTTACGGGCTTCCGCCAGCGTGGCGGCGGTTTTGGTGACGTAGAGGACCCGGCCACCGCTGCTGAGTAGAGTGCCCTCAACCATTTCAGCGCCCGCAAACTGAACTCCGATGTTGCTCGGTAGATAAGCCGGCAGATGGATCGGTAACCCCGTGATCACCTCTTGTCCTTCTTGCGAGTAACCAGGGGAAGCGAGGCAAACTGTCAAGCTAACTGGCGAATCATCGGCAACGAGATAAAGCCGGCTCATATCAGTTTCGCCAGCTCCACGAGCCGCGGCGTCCCCGTCGCGATGACGTCGCCAGGTTCCAGGCTGAACGACTGCGAGCAGTAGCTGATGATCGCGGCGACGCCGAAGTACATCTGCCTCGTGTTCGCGGACTGGACGACCCGATCGCCGACGTGACACGCGATGTCGAGGACC
>CAYTRU010000088.1:0-3862 GCA_964440265.1 uncultured Candidatus Saccharibacteria bacterium
CAAGTGTACATATACACTCGCGATTTGATATACCAACTACAGACAAAAAACTATTTATTATTCGCTATTTCCGGTTCCCCTGGCATACTCGTGCGGCAACTGGCTGCATATTATGGTTTTGACGACTTTGCCGCTACGAGCTATCCTGCAAAAAATGGACACTTTATCGGCACCAAGAATCTATCGATTGGCAAAAAACCACAGCTGCTGCAGCAACTTATTCAGAAACACGACGCGCACTTTGCGGACAGCATCGCCGTGGGTGATAGTGAAGGTGACATCAGCATGCTAGAGCTGGTAACGCAGCCGATTGCCTTTAATCCGAGCAAAAAATTATTCCAACACGCCCATGAAAAACACTGGCAGATAGTTGTCGAACGCAAAAACGTGATCTATCGACTGGAAGCAGATGCTAGGGGACAGTACTCTCTACGCGAGACAGACCATCCAGTAGTACCCAAAGACAGATGAGCTAGTATATCATTATAATAAGCCACTATGGATGACTATTGGATCAAACAAGGTGATGCAAAACCATATTTTCCGGATTTGCAGTGGAGCCGGCCGGAAAACCGGATCCAGGCCGGCAAGCTATTAGTTGCTGGCGGCAACGCCTATGGTTTCGCAGCCGCTGGTGCAGCTTATGGAGAAGCTATCACAGCCGGCATCGGTACAGCACGGGTTCTACTGCCCGACAGCCTGCAAAAAACAGTTGGTAAGGTACTCACGGCAGGCGAGTACGCCCCCAGCACCCCGAGTGGCAGCTTCAGCCAAAAAGCTCTGGCCGCGCTACTAGAGATGAGCGCCTGGGCTGATGGCACCTTGCTGGCCGGCGATTTTGGCCGTAATTCTGAAACTGCCATCCTACTTGAACAATTCATTCTCAAATACTCCGGCCAACTGACCCTCACACAAGACGCCACGGACTACTTTACCAAAACCCCTGCAGCGCTTCTAAGGCGTACAGATACATTATTGGTGCTCAGTTTTGCCCAGCTCCAAAAGTTAGCCGCTAGCGCCCACTTTACCATTGCCTTTACTTTTAACATGGACTTTCTACGCTTGATCGAAGCGCTACATAGCTTTACTACAGAAGTGCAAACCGCCCTTGTCGTGCAGCATCTCCAGACTGTCTTTGTGGCCTTTCAGGGGCGGGTCAGCACTACCAAGCTCACGGCTGAAGCACCCATTTGGCGTGTCAAAACTGCTGCTCACGCCAGCACTTGGTGGCTCCAAAACCCTACGAAAACCTTCGAGGCCCTGACGACCGCCCTATACGCTCAAGCACATCCAGAGTAAGCATCCAGTATCGAATTTTCCTTAAAAGAATCTGTTCTTCTTAGCCACAAAAACTTTATTTAGCAACTCAGCCTCAAATGAGGGTGGTACCTGATGATATTTGGCATAGTAAAATAGCGAGACATTAATCAGGCTGTTGGCAAATGAACCAACGACGGCAATTGAAAGCTGCACAAACGTGTAGAGACTCACTACTATCCAGAACGCTACAATACTGCCATTTACCAGTGTCGTGATAATGAGTGGATAAAATAGGCAAGCTACTGCCAAGTTGATGAAAAATAAGGGCGTATTAACCGTTACTTTGGCGGTAATGTTTTCACCCCAGGTACTTTTAAAGAAGTTGACTGATTCTTTCACCGCCCGGGGAGCGCTGGTATCAGAGGTAATGATAATCGGTAAGACAAACATCGTGCCAAGCGACCATAGGGTACCGAGCAGCCAGGATAAAATCTTGCCCACATAACGCAGACGCTCGATCACAAATTTCAAAATCATACCAACCGTCGCTTGCATCAGTGAAAATACCAAGATGGTTGGCGCTTTTGAGCGAGCAAGTCTCGTATACGTACTGAAAGGCTCGCGTTTCCCCTGAAAAATCCCCAACATATTCGCTGCTAGGGCAGCCGCATAGAAATCTATGGCAAAGTTAATGACGACATAGCTTATGAAAGTCACGATATAACCCACCACTGACAGGCCATCATTTTCGGTGTATAAAAGCTGGTGATCGGCCAGATAAATTCCGATTAAGACTAATGTCAGGATGAGCACCCATACATAGGTCATCAGCAAATAACGCAGCAGGTACTTATTACCGTTCAGTAGATGAACGCTCTGTTTCAGCAGCAACCAACCAGTTTTGATGCGACCCCGCCGGGTACCCAAAGCCTGCGGTGCACTTGCAACTGGCGGGTTACCCAGCGGCTGAGCTTGGGGCTGGCTTTGCAGCGCTGTGGGGATCATGGTAGCCTGCACAGCCAGGAAAGCTTGCTGAACAGTTTCCGGGGGCCAACCACTAGCCTGCAAGTGGGCATGAATTTCGTCGGGCTCTAAGCCAGACTGTATCTGCTGCCTGATGTACGATTGTAGCTGCTCGGCCTGTTCATCCATGAGCGGTATTAAAACACACTGGCCCACTCAAAAGCAAAGGTTGCGCTTCCCAGGACACTTTTTCCTAGCAGTCTGAGCAGGCACACGAACAAGCTAGGGGTTCTGGATAAGGCCCGTAAATAATAGTTCCTGGGTCTGGTTGTCCCGGATAGCCACAAAGAAGGGACGATTGACGTTCATATAAAAGCCGTCTGATCCTCGCGCCGAAGTAATGCCCACGCCAACACTGGTAGCAGCCGCAGCCTCTGTGCCTTGCTCATTTACATCCAGGTATGTCTTATGCTTGACCTCACTAATAGATAAGCTTGTGTCAGCTATACCGCCGAAATCAGCTTGGCCAGTAAACGCCGTGCCCATGCCCAGTTGCTGGAGTGTAGGAATCAGCGATGTCTCGTATTCCAGCTTAAACTTTGGTAGCAAAATAGTACCGTGGGCTTCCTGATATTGGGACATCCATTGATTCCAGGTATCGTTATTTAGCTTCTGCGTAAAATCAGTGAGATTGTTTGGCAAAAATACATACATACTAAATCTCTGGCTTTTGCCGTAGGGCAAACTAACACTCTGAAAATCAGCAGTCTGCAGATAGGATAATTTATCAGTGCGCTCCATGAACGGACGCTGGCTAGCTGGCCCACTAGTAGGGGTAAAAGTCCCATCCGCTGTGGATTTTTTATCAAACTCGGTCGTCCAATTACCCTTAAAATAGGTGGCATTAACCAGCAGCATCTCTTTGTCAGAGGTATCATCCACTATTTTCGATATTTTACCGTTCGTATTTTTGCTAACCCAGTCATTAATCGTCTTGGCAGCACTGGGATTCTCAAAATCTAAGCTAGAAGCTTCGGCCTGATAATAATTCTTCACATTACTCAGAAAGTCTGGCTTCACCTCAAAGCCTTGCTTCAGCCAAAGTGAATTAGCAATCGACAAAGTAATATCCTGATCGGATTTCTTCAATTCGTCGAGCAGCCCCAGACTCTCTTGATTAAGCTGCGTGAGGTCGAGGTTCTGTATCTGCATGGTTTTGGCCATAGCAGTCTTCGTATCACCTTTTGCCCCGTTATAGACCATCGATAGAGCGAGGGCCACGCTAGGTGGCGAAATAAATACATTTTTATTGCCCTCAGTCGTGCTGAGCGTTTGCAGCACATCAAAGCCAAATGCATTGTGGGCTCCGGCAAGATCTTTGGGAGCTTGGGTTGGAACTTTTGCGTTTGACACTGTGCGAGTGGCAGGCGATTTATTGCTGTAAGCCCGGTAGCCGATAAAGCCTAAGGCGGCTAGTACCAGACAAACTAAGAGAAGCTCTAAAACGAACGCTACACCCCGCTCATCTTTCGCTATTTTCCCAAACATAGCTACACTATCCCACAAAGCAGAAGCACAATCAATAATTCAATCTTCTCTAATAAATCTTGGTGGGCGAGGAGGGAATCGAACCCTCAAT
>CAYTRU010000089.1:0-3770 GCA_964440265.1 uncultured Candidatus Saccharibacteria bacterium
GACCAGTGTTTGGTGAATGCGGCCAGTGGATGAAGCTCTGGAATGGATTACGCGTCGTGTTGTGCTGCGTTTCATAGTAATCGTTCTCGCCACACAGTGCGTTATCATCTTTACAGTTTGCGTTTGGCCAACTAAGTAGGACACCACTTATGGTGCCAGTAGTATCTGTACTTGTTCGCACTCGAGCTTCGTATTTGCCATATAGCATGTCGGTACTATTAGACATACCACCGGATTGCACAGCGTCAACCTTACCATCATTATTGGTGTCCACGTTACTAGCAGTGACGGTCACCATACCATTTGCTTCCGACCAAGCTGCTGGCCGACGCAGGCCATTATTGTTATGGCCAGGACCGTTGTATAAGTACCAACTGCTAATTTTGTTAGCTAGGTCAGTTGCTGTCGTATTTACCGACGTACCATTAAAGTCATCCTGGTATTTTAAGCTCCAGGCTGGATTCTCTTGTGCCTTGCCGTCATTGGCTGGCGTAGCTGTAGCGCTGTTAGGGCTCGGATTATTGGCGCCGTCGACTGCTTGTACTTGGTAATAATAGACCGTACCGGCAGTTAAGCCTTTGTCGCTATAATAGGCAGCTGTAACGGGAGTGGCGTTGAGCTTGGTAGTTACCGCTGAGGCGCTGGTGCCGCGGTAAATATTGTAGCCGGCCAGACCCGAAGAGCCTGTATCTGTTGACGGCGACCAGGCAAGGTCGTTCTGTGTCTGGCTCATAGCCGTCGCGGTAAGATTGGTCGGGGTAGTTGGTGCAAAGGTATCGGCAATGTCAGTAGCAACGACTACCTTATCGGCCACAACTGCGTAACCACCAGATGCAGCATTTTTGGTACCAGTAACACGTACTTTGAGTGTGTGTGCGGTATCTGTTAAGGCTGGGCTAGTGTAAACTAGCACACCATCGGCACGGGTAGCGGCGTAGTTATCTACCAGCGTTTCAGCACCGCCGTCAATCGAAACACCGGCAATACCGTGAATCGGGTCGACTGTGGTATAGATCTTGACTTGGTTACCAGAGAATCTAACCTGATAATAATCATTCGTCGTAAGACTATAATGCTGCCCCACCTTATCATCTATCCAGTTGCCATGGTAATCAAACTGATTGGCGCCAGTACCGATAGTGGCGTCATCAATAGTTGTCGTGGTCGAGGCCGCGAAACTTATGAATACGAAATATGCGCCGAGTAACCCAAAAAGTATCGCAAAGATAGTTAAATTCCTTCTAGAAATCTTCCCAGCACCAAAGCCCAATTTGTTTTCGCTACTTATAACATCTGATCCATGCTCGCCCGATTGCGTAGCCAATGAGGTATCCGATATGTACGATGGGCTATAGTTTTTGCCTTGTTTGAATTTTTCCAGCAGACGCATTGGCTTAGTATCCTCCTTCTTGTTTTTTGCTTTAGTCTTTGACTTGAATCGTGCCATTGGTAGTTGGATTTAAGTAATCATGGTAGTTGAAAGTGCCAGTGGTGTTGGCAGTGTATTCATAGACTTGTTGGTTATTGAGGATGTGTGATTTAAGGCTCGGCAAACTCTTGCCGGTAGGGTAGGGGTTAGCTTGAATCTGGTGAGAAACTTTATCGGTGTTTGTCCAAGTAATCCTAGTACCCTTTTGCACAACTATGGTAGCCGGAACAAAACCTTTATCGGTGATCGTCACGTTGGCTGTACTTTGTTGGACGATAGTTGCTGGTTGTCTGGTGGTTTGCTTTGTAGAAATAGTGCTGACAAATAAGATGGCGACAACCGCGATAATGACAAGGCTAATTACCGCCACCGTAAAGCCTACTAGTCTTGATCGAGCTGGCGTAGTCGGATTCATTTTGCTTGTACTCTCGTTAAATCCTAAAAAACTTACTATACTCAACTGTAACTATTTTTTTTGAGAATGCAATATGCTTGTGTATGTCAACAGTGTAAAAATCACAAATCACAAGCTAAATTATGACAAAAAAATCCATGTAACACAGAAGTCAATGGACTCTCTAAGTTCGCTAATCGTCCCTTAACCCCTGCCAAACGTGAAAGACAGCAATACTCTCATCTTTTTTCGCAAACTTAACTCCGTTTTGATGTCTTTTTATGGTTCAGTTAAGTATTTTTATTGACATATCCCCAAATGCAGCAGATGATAGCTTTATAACTTTTAAGGGAGGCTTGTATTACAATGAGCACAGCAACAGACACGACCAATTTTTCTAACGCTATCAAAAAAAACCTGCTAGCAGCAGTGCCACTTGGCCTAGCGATGCTATACGCCATTAGCCTACTTGTCATGAGCCTGCCCGTGCACGCTTCTGAAACGGGCACCAAAATTATATTCCAGCGAAATCTTAATTTTGTTCAGGAGCTATACTCTGTCAATCCAGATGGCACCGGGTTGGCCGACCTTACTAATACCCCAAATACCGACGAAGAAGACTCAGAAGTCTCGCCAGACGGTAAAAAGATTGCTTTTGCAAAATACGTTAACGACGGAACGACCAGCGGATTGGAGCTTTTTTCTATGAATATAGACGGTACTGAGCAGGTACGGCTTACTTACAGCAGTGGATTTAGTACCGCTAACCCAACTTGGTCACCCGATAGCTCTAAGATAGCTTTTGTTAAAAGCTCCTCTCGCAGCAACTATTACCCCAAGCTCTACACTATGAACGCCGACGGCAGCAACCTTGTTAATATCAGCCAGTCAACCCTTTCTGCCGATCCAAGCATAGATTCATTTAATAGCCCCGACTGGTCGCCAGACGGTAGTAAAATTCTTTACAGCTTTAGTGGGGATTTTAGTTACGGAGATATCTACAGCACCAATGTTGACGGCAGCAACAAGACAAAGATCAACAGCACATCGCTTCTTAGCGAAGAACAACCGAGCTGGTCACCAGACGGTAGTAAAATCGCCTTTAAGACGATCGACTATCAACCCGGACTTGAAGGAATCTTTGTTATGAATGCCGATGGTTCAGGCACAACAAGGCTTAGCAACCCTGCTAATAATACTGTGGGAACCGGTGATGCAGAACCAACCTGGTCGCCCGATGGCAGCAAAATTGCGTTTGTATCGGATCGCATCAATAACACTCATGCCTACGATCTTTTTACCATGAACGCCGATGGCACAGGCCAAACAAGCCTCACTAACGATGGTAAAATTAACAATGGCAACTTTCCGTCGTTGTCTTGGTATACCCCTAGCACGCCGACAACTCCTTTGCTGGATGCTCGTAACGACGCCTTTAGTGCTATCCAAGGAGTTGTCCTGAATGGCTCCGTAGTCACCAACGACCTGATACCGTCGGGCACGACCTACACAGCGACTTTAGTCGGTAGCTCAATCCATGGCACACTCAACTTGAACGCCAACGGCACCTTCAACTACACGCCCAGCGCTAGCTTTACCGGAACCGATAGTTTCACCTACCGATTGACCGATAGCGCCGGTCGCAGTGATATTGCCATGGTAAACCTTACTGTCAACCCTAGCAACCACGCACCAACAGCAACCTTTAACTTTGCTTTGGCCAAAAAGCCCGCCAATACCATTAGCTTCACCAACACTTCCAGCGATCCTGACGGCAACAACCTAACCTATCTCTGGAACTTTGGCGACGGCACCAGCTCAACCGCCGTTTCACCGAGCCATACCTACACCATTCCCAAAGGAGCCCGCACCTACAGTGTCACCGTCACCCTGACCGCTACCGACCCTAGTGGTGCGAGCTCAACTGTCTCAAAGCTAGTCAAAGTT
>CAYTRU010000090.1:0-3765 GCA_964440265.1 uncultured Candidatus Saccharibacteria bacterium
TAGGGGGGGTCGCGGTAAATCTCAACTGTCTGTCCGGCATCCACGCCATGATGTGCGCCATGCTTTCGACCACTGAGCCGGGCGACATGGTGATGACCGTGCATCATGACCACGGCGGCCACTTCGCGACCAAGGGAATCGTGGACCGGATCGGCCGCCAGCATGTGTTTACACCGAACTATAATTTTGAAACCTTGTCGTTTGACGCGGCGGCTATGGCCAAAACTTTTCGGGAAACCAAGGCCAAAGCTCTCTACCTGGACGTGTCGTATTATCTCAATCCGCATAATTTGCGTGAAATCCGGGCGGCGCTTGGCGACGAGGCGATTATCATTTACGACGCCAGCCATACCATGGGGCTGATCATGGGCCAGCACTTCCAGGCGCCGCTCCGGGAAGGTGCCAACGTGATCTGCGCCAACACGCACAAAACCCTGCCGGGGCCGCAAAAGGGCATGATCGTTTTCCGCGATAGCGAGCTAGGGCAGCGGGCTAATACGATTATCAATGACAGTTTGTATTCCAGCCCGCACACCAGCTCGATGATCGCCCTGGCAACCACTATTCTCGAGATGAAAACCTTTGGGCAGGAGTATGCCAAACAGATCATTGCTAATTCCAACGCCCTCGGCGCGGCCCTGGCCAAGCGAGGTCACCGACTTCGCCGCGCCAATACCGGCCGTTATTCTGAAAACCATCAGGTACATTTGCTCACCGAACATATCGGTAATTATCGCCAGCTTTATCAGCAATGCTTCGCGAACAGTATTACTCTGGCGTTCGATCATCCGGATATTCTGAAGCAGGGTACTTTTATCCGACTTGGTACCCAGGAGATTACCCGGCGCGGCATGAAAGAAGCTGAAATGGACAAGATAGCCGACTTTCTTGATCGCAGCCTACAAGGCGAAAAATGTCCGGAAGCTGTCGAGATGTTTCATGATGGTTACCGCCAAGCGCACTATTCTTTTGACGTTGCTTAGTATGCCGCAGGGCGTATACTTAAGAGTAACACCGAGACATTCCTGTCTATTAATTTTAGTTTGATGAGAGGAGGCTAGCATGTTCAACGAAGGAACCGTATTTGCGATGATCGCTGTTAAGGATTTGAACACGGCAAAAGAGTTTTATGGTGGGACGCTCGGTCTCATGCAAACCGATGAAAACCCAGGCGGAGTGACGTACAAGAGCGGTACAGGTAAGTTGTTCGTCTACCAAGCGCCGACGGCCGGCACCAACCAAGCGACCTCCGCGGCATGGGAGGTGGCTGACGTTCAGGCGACCATAGCTGACCTGAAAGGCAAGGGTATCGTTTTTGAGCATTACGAAATCCCGGGTGCTACCACTGAAGGTGACAGTATGGTTATGGGGTCGATGCAAGCTGCTTGGTTTAAAGATCCCGACGGCAATACTCTGCAAATCGGCAATAACCCTCATTAACGGATAGTAGAGGCAAATATGGCAGATAAAGATTGGGATTTTTCAGGTCTAAAAGCGATATTCTTTAATGGCAGTCTCACGAAATCGCCGGAGCCAAGTCATACCGAGTTACTGATTAAGATCAGTAGTGACATTATGGCTAAGCATGGAGTACAGACTGAGCTGATTCGCTCCATCGATCATGACATCGCGGTCGGCGTTTATCCGGACATGCGTGCACACGGCTACAAGACCGATGAGTGGCCAGAAATATTTAAACGGGTGATGGCTGCCGACATTTTGGTGTTGGCTGGGCCCATTTGGCTGGGTGATAACAGCTCAGAAACTAAGAAAATTATTGAGCGGCTCTACGCCTGCTCCAGTATTTTGAACGAGGCAGGGCAGTATGCTTTTTACGGTAAGGCGGGCGGTTGCCTGATCACGGGTAATGAAGACGGTGTCAAACACTGTGCTATGAATATCTTGTATAGCCTTCAGCATCTCGGTTATACCATTCCGCCCCAGGCTGATGCGGGCTGGATCGGCGAGGTTGGCCCCGGAGCTAGCTATGGTGACGATGACGGCCACGGTGGCCTGATAGGCTTCGACAACGATTTCACTAATCGCAACACCACCTTCATGACCTGGAACTTACTGCACCTGGCCAAGCTGCTCAAAGACAACGGTGGCATTCCAGCCTATGGCAATCAACGCTCCAAGTGGGACGCTGGTGCTCGCTTTGATTTTGAAAACCCCGAATACCGTTAAGGAGGTACCTGATGCAAGTAACGAAGTTTATCCATTCTTGTCTACTCGTAGAAACCCCGGAACGTGTAGCGCTTTTCGATCCTGGTATGATGAGCGTAGCAGCAGTAGATGTTGCTGCCATGCACAAACTGGACGATATCTTTATCACGCATGGGCATGCTGACCACTGTAGTGTCGATCTGATCAAGCAGCTAGTCGCCAAGTTCCCCCAGGTCCGTATTACTACGACGCCCGAAGTCGTTTCTGAGCTCGCCAAGCAGGGCATTACCGCCAGTAATCAGCCACCTGAGGGTGTGACATTTTTTGATTCACCGCATGAGAGTACGCAGCCACTTTTTCCAATACCCCAACAGATTGGTATCCATTATCTCGAGGCTCTGAGCCACCCAGGTGATAGCCATACATTTCACGAAACCAAAGCCATCCTGGCTCTCCCTATTACCGGACCATGGGGCAGTACCATCCGGGCCTTCAATCTAGCCATCGAACTAAAACCACGTTATATCTTGCCCATTCACGATTGGCACTGGCATGATGCCGCCCGCGAACAGACCTACAACATGTTTGAGCGGGCCCTGGCGGAACACAACATTACTTTTTTCAAACTCCAAACTGGGCAGCCGGTTCAGATCGATCTTTGATAGCAGATCTTTCGCTACCGCCTCTATGACTTGCATTTTTACGCTCAGAGTGCTATAATATTACGAGGAAATTAAGGATTATACGAACTATCTAAAACTATGGGTGAACTCGCAGATCGCTACCTAGACAGAAGTACCGCTACGGCAACTCGTTCTCGCCGTGGTATTCGTGGTGGACGTCTACCCATGACAGCTCTCGCTTTGACTGCCGCTCTGGCCCTGCCTGGTTGTGGCAGCAGCAAACCCAGCACTGAGAAGGTCCAGACAGTGACGAGCGGGCAACGCTTCTTTGTCAGCAACACCTGCGCGCTGCTTGAACGGTGTGGCTTGATCGTCCGTACACAGCCCACGCAGGCAGCTCCCCCTGTAGGTCCTAAGTTACCAGATGGAACCGCCCTCTCTATAGCATGCCAGGTAAGGGGAGGAGGGGTTGCTGCCCACGATGATGGCGACTATGGTCAAGTGGTTAAAAATGCTAACTGGGATAAACTTGCGCCTACCAAGCCTGAAGAACCCGCACGGTATATTCCCGATCTATTTGTGGCAGATATCGCGCCTGCAGGGGCAGCTACGCCACTTGCGTCCTGTGATCATGCAACCAGCATCAGCGGTGGTACAGAGTCGCCAACTGGTCCATAGCTGAGCAATCAACACAGGCATAGTTATTTCTTTTGAGACAGAACATTGACAAAAGCGCTAATGTTTGCTACAGTTAACATATGGTATACAAAAATAAAAATACTCCATCTGTTAATGACCGGCTAAGTACTGTCGCTATGCAAGTTGGCCTCTTCCTCATGACCGCCGCCGCAACACTTGGGATGATCGAATTACCGGAACACTCGAATAAGGTTGCGGTGCTCAGCCAGCCAGTATTTGCAACTAGCTCTATAGATAATTATGCCGAACAGCCCAACCCCTTGCGACGCGAACGAGA
>CAYTRU010000091.1:0-3708 GCA_964440265.1 uncultured Candidatus Saccharibacteria bacterium
AGCCGTCCGCTATAAGCAATCAACAGTCTGTACCAATTGTCCTACAAACTACCCCTGCCCAACCTTCTACTTGGTGGCGCTTACGCCATCCTCTATAGCTCAATAACTCCTGATCAAGTATTTACTATGGATGTATCAGAGTGACTGTCTACTAGTGGTAAGGTGAAACTAAACGTACTGCCTACGCCCGATTCTGATGACTCCAGGGCAATTTTGCCTCCCATAATCTCCACTAGCAGCTTGGAAATATATAACCCCAGACCAGTTCCCGGAACGGTATCCTGTAGTTTCATGCCGCTATGGGCTTGCTCAAATTTTCGAAACAGCAGCTGTTGATTTTCGGGTGATATACCCCGGCCGGTATCAATAATAAACACTTTCAGAAAGCCCTCAATGGGCTTGGCTTTGATCGTCACACCACCTTCTTCTACAAACTTTAAAGCATTACCCACCAGATTATAAATAACCTGTTCAACACGGTCTGGGTCAGCATAGACCTGCGACATACTTTGCATATCATCTGTGTTAGCTTTGACGTAGACTTGTTTTTGCTTGGCAACGGCCGCTATTTCAGCCAAAACCGTATCAATAACCTCGCCTAGTGCCATGGCTTTTGACTGAATTTCTATTTTTCCCTGTTCCAGTTTTGAGACATCCAAAAAATCGTTGACGATAGCGATCAGACGACCACTAGAATTATAAATGCTTTGCACAATACTACTGAGTCTTTGGTCTTGCGCCAGATTATCTTTATAGAACATCGTGATTAATTCTGCGTTGCCGCGTATGGCGGTTAGTGGTGTACGTAATTCGTGAGAGGCGATTGAAAGGAACTCATCTTTACTATTTTCCAACTGCTTAGCTTCGGTAACATCCTCAACTATAATTACCATGTATTTTTCCTCAGTACCTTCGATAGCTAACGGGGAGAATAGTGCTCGTAAGTACCGGCCAGTCGACGTAGTAATGGTCTTTGAACTAGGCTGTGAGCTACCAGTAAATGCCGGCATGCTATCTAAAATTTGCCGAAGCAAGTTGCCGGCGTCAGCGACATGGTGGTCAAACTCCTTATCTGTAGCTGCCTTTAATTCCAGCATTTGACCCATAGCCGGATTAAGCATAGTAAGATGACCACTTCGATTGACGAGCATAAAACCCACTGGCAGACCATTAATAGAGGCTAGGAATTTAGCCTGTTCCACCTTGAGTTGCTTTGTTCTTTGTTCGATTTGCTGATCGACCTGCGCCTTTTCCCGCAAGAGTGCCAATTGACTCTCGCTCACTTTGTCCAGCGAAAAATTCAGAGTTTTAGCTAATTCACCCAGCTCATTGTTCAAGGGTAGGTCCAGTCGGTAGGCAACATTTCCCTTACCAATCTCTTGGATCGCATACTTGATGCGTCGCAAGGCCGGGGTTATCGAGAACATCATAGTAAACATCAGCCACATGAATACTACCGAGCCAAGACTGAGAAACAGGAACGAGTAACGAGCAATATGATCGATACGCTGTTTCATAGCTAGTACCTCGACGCCGGTCAAGCCTTTGGTTAACCCCTTCTGATCTGCGATAGACTGCGCGGTCTCAGTCGACAGGTAAAACATAACCAACCCAAAACTGACTATTAACAGCATAGCTAGCAAAAAGGTTCCAATAATTTTATTCCTAATCTGGTTGGATGGGCGAGATTTATGTAGCTGTGTCATGTTGCGTAATTTTGAATCTATAAAGCGCCAATCCGTAGACCAGTATACCGACGCAGTACCAAAAGAATTCTATGTGAGGCATGTACTTATCCAGGCCCGGCAGCAGCTGTTGACTTTCGACGATAAACTCACTGATGTGGACCATAATCCAGGCACCAGTAGCGTAGGTAAGTAAAGAGATTATCGGGATATAGCGGTTCTTGTAAACAGTTAGTTTTAAACGAACAAGTGAGACGACTAAGACAAAGAGCGGCAAAGTGAATATGTGCGGCAAGCCTTGATCAGTCACTATCTGAAACCACGAGACACCGGATCCAATAATGAGGAGTGGTGCGATTACCAGCACATTCTGTTGTATGACAGTAGTACGCGATTTATCAGCTCTGTCTTCTATTTCGATATACCGTTTGCAAAATGTAGCTACGAAAAAATAAAAGAGCGCCTCGCCGCAATATACTGGAAGATGTCTAGCCCAGAGCAGTGAGCGCGAATCACTGGCTGGATCATAGATTTTGTAAATAGACATAAGCAAAAACGAGGCGATAAAAAACCAACGTATCTTACCAGCTGGTAATACTGTCCAAGCATATATGCAAATTACGGCTGCTAACAGATCAATAATCAATGATTCGAGAGGCATGGTTTTTGTTATTTTCTCTTAGATAACAGTATAACAGCTAATCAGTCACTCGCTGCATTTGAGGCCTAGTTCCGATGCTTCTAGTTGGCCATACAAAAACCCAGCAGGATGCCTAGTATGCATAAGCGAAGCGTCATCATATTTTCAGTAAATTGGTGGGTGATGAGGGATTCGAACCCCCGACCCCCTCGGTGTAAACGAGGTGCTCTAGCCAGCTGAGCTAATCACCCACGTCGGTAGTGGGAGCTGATTGAGTATACCACAAGTCCGGTTGCTTTTTTAGAGGGCGCTCCGTATCCTAGTAAGGTGTTACGTGCGCGAGTGCTGGAATTGGTAGACAGGCCAGCTTGAGGTGCTGGTGTCCGCAAGGGCGTGGAGGTTCAAGTCCTCTCTCGCGCACCATATCGAGACAAGAACCCATTTTATAGCAAAAAGTTAAAACTTGAGAGTGAAACGCTAAATGGTAGCAACAGGTTAATCCGTCAATTGCAAGTACAGTCTGCGCTTGATCCTATTCTTTGCAGCGCTAACTCTGTAAACACCGCTAGCCGCTTATCGTATTCTCTCTCCGTCTTACCCCAGTTACCATTACTGGTAATTGTTCGTAGCCTTGGTGGGGCTGCTGCCATCAGGGTTCTTAGCCTAAGTTTCTGAGGGTCTGCTTAGTCTTCATCTTTGCTGCTTCCCTGCCCACAGCGGTCGTCGAATTGTTATGAACAATGCGACTGAGCTCAAAGTAACCATCACTGTTGGCCATAGACTTGCTTGCATGAGCCCTGTTCCGGTATTTGGTGTGCCAGGGATAGTTTGGGTGGTCAAAGTCACATCATTCCCATCCCCTCCGGTGTAGGATATCTTGAAGACGGAACCGTTGATGGTGAGGGTGGCGCCTTCGGGGAGACCAGCAAACGTGCCACTAACCGGGTCACTGCCATCATTGGTGATGAGAGTGAAGCTATCCCCGGCTTTCGGGATGAAGCCATTCAGTACGGAAGTGTTCAACGTACCACCGACCGTGACCGTGCCGGTTACTTGCAGCTGGTCATAGCCGGAGCATGGAGTGGTGCCAGCTAGCTGGGCGGTGTAGGTGCCAGAGAGACTGAGGTTGCCACTGGTAAGGCAGCCAGGGGAATGACCAGGCGCAATCGTCCCTCCAGTATTCACCGTAATAGTACAGGCGTGGCCGGTACCCATGAGGGTGGCACCAGACTGGACCGTGACGTTGCAGAGGCTGCCATCGAGGTTGAGGGTTTGGCCTGAGGGGACGGTGTAGTCGGTGGTGGAGTAGGTGGCAGAGGCTGGGATGGTGGCGGTGGTGGTGCCGTTGTCGTTGGTGGTTTGGGTGTATGGGAGGGGTTGCCA
>CAYTRU010000092.1:0-3633 GCA_964440265.1 uncultured Candidatus Saccharibacteria bacterium
CGCTGAGTTACGTGCTCATTCTGCACTATTGGCCGCTGAAACCGAAGACCTGGGCGATGAAGAGCCTCACGCCCGCCAGTCGCCCTCGGCAGCAGCCCTAGAATATGACGAAATCCTCTTCGATAAACTGAAACACTGGCGCTGGCAACGGGCTCAATCCGACAGAGTAGCACCATTTATCATTGCCCATAACACCCATCTCCTAGCTATAGCCAGCGCGCTGCCCACAACGCCTCAACAACTCTTGGCACTACCTGGTTTCGGTACGAAAAAGGTAGAGACTTATGGCTCAGATATTCTAGGTATAGTTAGTACCCACATTTCTGTAACATAATTAGCTCAGTTATTTATCTGCCTACTTCAAAGATCTCTCGACTATTGCTTATACGTCAGCTTGTCCCAGTACAGAGCAGTCACATCTCACCGCTTGCGAAACATTAAGTAAAGCTTAAAATTGTCAAAATAATTGGCCTAAAAATTGACCCACCTCACGGCACTAAGGCATCATGGTCTTCACTAACTTTCAGGAGGAAATGGTCATGCAACAGATTAAAAATGTCAAAGCACTCGCTCGAGCCGTCATCGTCGTAGCGGCTGTAGTAATCTTCGTCAGTAGTGTTACCTTTGCGGCACTACAGAGCCAGCAGAGTAAGCTCGCTGGCAACAGTATCCAAACCGCTACGGCAGACCTCCGGCTGAGCACTGATGGTAGTACCTACACTGACAGTGTCGCCGGTTTTAATTTTCATGATCTGGTACCAGGTGGGCAGCCCATGCCAGTTACTGGCTATTCATTTTATCTAAAAAATGGCGGCGGCACAGCCTTAAGTCTCAAGTTGGCGGTTCCTAGTATGCCCACCAACCCAGATGGCGTAGATTTGAGTAAGGTCAACGTCTTATTGATCCCAGTCGGTACCGGCAGCGGTACGCAAACTTTTACCCTACAGTCGTTACTCAGTAGTTCTGCAAGTGATGGTGTAGCACTTACCAGCGGTAATTTGGGTAGTGGCGCAGTGCAGCAGTATAAATTTCAGGTATCCATGAGTAGCGATGCGGTAAATGGCTCCAGCGCTATGCTGGGTGGTATTGACTTTGCCTTTAAAGGTACGGCGGTCAGTGAGTAGTACAGCGCTGAGATGAAAAAGCATGAGAACGATCCGCTTTTATCTCGATCAGGTTGTACATGGCTGGTTCATGCTGCTGATAGTGGTATTGACGGCGGGAATAGTTGGTCTACTTTTGCTGCCACACGAGGGCGAACATTTACTCGCTGTCCAGACAGCCAGTATGGTGCCAGCTTTTCGGCCGGGCGATGCGCTTATAGTCGCTCCGGTCAAAGTGTGGCAGCTGCACATCGGGGATATTATCAGCTACCGCAGCCCTCAGAACGCCAAGGTAATTATCACCCACCGCTTGATGGACATCGATGTTCATAAGGGCCAGCTGACTACTGCAGGCGATGCCCTACACAGTGCTGACCCACCCTTCTCATCAGCCCTGTTGGTTGGACGGGCTACGGCACTAATACCCGGACTTGGCAGGATACTGGATATACTGCATCGGCCACTTGGCCTAATTTTTATCGTTTATCTGCCCGCCACATTTGTTCTTCTGGCAGAGGCGGGTCGTCTGAACAGGCAATATCAGCGGCCATATTATCGCCTAAATAGTGTCTCTTAGCACAAATGTCAAAGCCAAAGTCTGCAGCCTGACGTGAGCAGGTGCTAGACTATAGAGTATGCATAGCGCCATTATTTTGCACGGAAAACCGGACAGAGAGGTAGTATGAGACGTCGTACTCAGCAGTCAAAAAAAACCTATGCTTTTATAGATAGCCAAAATCTGAACCTCGGTACCCAACGCATGGGCTGGAAGCTAGATTGGCGTAAATTTCGTGAATTCTTAGCTACGAAACACGGCGTCACTCATGCCTATATGTTCATCGGCTACATGAGTGAAAATGAGCAGTTATATGAGTATATGCACGAGTTAGGTTACCTGGTAGTCCTAAAACCTACCGTCGATGTTACACCTACCGCTGATCCCAGCCAAAAATCCGAGACTAGCTCTAGCTCAGATAGCCCAGTGAGCCCGAGCGGCCGCAAAGATCCACCCGGTCCAGGGCAAGATAAGCCCGTAGCAGACAAGGAAAAACCCACCGTGAAAGGCAATGTCGACGCTGATTTGGTGCTCTACGCCATGAAAGAGTTACCTAATTACGACAAAGCTATCATTGTCAGCGGTGATGGTGATTTTTTGGGCTTGGTCGAATACCTACAGGAGCAAGGCAAGTTGGCGCATATCATGACGCCCAATTGGCAGTACTCCAGTCTGTTTAAACCTTATGAACCCCAAATCATCCGCCTCGACCAACTCCGCCGTGGCCTCGCCTACCACGACCGCAAGAAGAAGTAAGTCATGCAAGAATTGCGCCTGCTACGACAAACGTGCTGATTATTTCAGACGGCTTGTTGTATCCCGTCTATTTATTACTTGCTAACGTTGTGCTGGCGGCAGCGGTGAAGTTTAGTTCTCATCGGGAGTCTGAGAGAAAGGGCTAGTCATGGAATTTCGAGATTTATTATCCGTTTTGGCTGGGCTGATCATGTTCTACAGCTTCATCCCGTATGGCCGTGACATTCTTGCGGGGAAAGTAAAGCCAGCTCGGTCGACGCGGTTGATGATGGTTTTGCTGATGTCGATTAGCTTGCTCCAGCAGCATACGCTGGGCAGCGGCTGGTTGCTGGCAATGACTATCGGTGATTTTATTGGCGCGGTCGGCATTCTGGTGCTGGCTTTTAAAAACGGTGTTGGTGGTCTGACCCGGCTGGACTTGGCTTGTTATGGATTATTGGCGATAGACGTAATGATCTGGATATCAACTGGTAATACGTTACTGGCATTGCACTTGGGTATTCTGGCTGACGTCATCGCCACGACACCAGTACTGGTCAAAACCTGGCGACAGCCGTGGACTGAAACACCGCTGTTTTTCGTCTTGGGAGTGGTCGGACCAATACTGAATATTATCGCTGTCGGACACTACAGCTATGCGCTGATTGTTTTCCCGGCTTACATCGCGTTCGTCAATCTCCTAGAGTTTGTCTTGATTGTCTATCGTCAGCAGGTCGTCCCGTCGCCGCACCGACCTGTGCAACTGGAACATCAGCCGCTGACGTAAATGTACCCGAGATGGTATAGAATAAAGACGAATGGACATACAGCAGTACTACGCTCGCATCACCGAGGAAGAGCAACGCAATAATCGCTTCCTCCACCTGACACCCAATGAGCCGTATATGTCGAACACGGCTCGGGCCTTTGCGGCTTCACGGCTTAATGAGCGTTATTATATGGGCGGTGGCGATGATGAAATGATCGATCTTGGCCCTTTTACGGCGTTGGGTTTTCCCGGTATCGAAGCCCTGGTAACCGCGGCCGAGGAGGCCACCAAAGAGATGCTAGGGGCGGGGCTGCGGTAAATCTCAATTGTCTGTCCGGCGTCCACGCCATGATGTGCGCCATGCTTTCGACCACTGAGCCGGGCGATATGGTGATGACCGTGCATCACGACCACGGCGGCCACTTCGCGACCAAGGGGATCGTGGACCGGATCGGCCGACAGCACGTGTT
>CAYTRU010000093.1:0-3454 GCA_964440265.1 uncultured Candidatus Saccharibacteria bacterium
GGTCGAAGTCGTTGCATCACGCTTGTCGGTCAAGTCATGTGGCATGGCCTTGGCATGAGTCTGGGTACTTTGTAACGGCTTGGCTATGTTGGTCTGTTCCTGGTAGCTAGGTGTAGCCGCCGACAGCGCTGGCATGATAAGCGCAAACCAAAGCGCACTGAATACTAAGACTGTGATAATTCTGAACTTCGCGTCATTACACATAGTAATAACCGCTCTAAGCGTAGGTGTGACGTGCGTCATCAATGAATCTCCTGTAAAATAGCTGATTTTTTGTTCGTTTTGGTGCATTATACAATAATTTGCCCAGCTATACAAGGTAAAAATAATTTTTCAACGTTCACTTGTCACAAATCCAAGCAAACCAGCGATACCAAATACTATGAAGATGAAACCAAGAAAACTAACAAAATATGGTGCTTGACGCATGATCTTCTGGTTATAGTGATAGTGAAAAATTTTGGCTTGTGTGTCTGCGTGCTGCTCTATAATAGCTTTACGTTTTATGATGGCATATGTGCCAAATAAAATTACCAAAATAAATGCTGTTCTATTCATAATTATTCTCCAAATGTACATTGTTCGAGTGTATTCGGACTACTTCTTTTCTTTCAGAAGCACCAAATAAGCTAGCCCATATGATGCCGCTAAGACGTTCGACCCAGCATAAAGCATGCTGGCGCTAAAATTACCTTGCGTAACTGCAAGCGCAAACAACATACTGACGCCCATTATGATAACCAGAATGATTACGAAGCTGTTGATCTTCGTTTGATCTATTTGAAATTTACGCTGATCTTTGCTGAATAGAGACTGCGGCGAATAGTATGCGATGCCGCTTTTGCATGATGCCAGAATCCATGAGACAAATAAAATTGATAGCCAGCTTACTGATAATATAGCGTCTGCACCGTTCACTGTTTTAGTGCTTCCTTATCCAAAAAGTGAGGTAGGCGAAATAAAGTCCGGTACAATTGATCACCAGTATCACCAGGAACACGATAGACGTAACGGCCGGGGTGATAATGGAGCCTTGATACTTATATATATATCAAGCCCGAGATCAAGTAACGAAGAACTTCCAAACAATAAAGCCATCGTCAAGAAAGTGCCACTATACATCTTTTTGTAGAGTGCAACAGCCTGAGGTGATAATTTATATTTATTACACTGGCGTTGGGCTACCTTAGGATGGTATTTTGCGTATATCAAATATCCAGCGAAAGCAACGGAAACCATAGGAAACAAGGCTTGGAAAAACAAAAATTCAATCATATTATACTATTCTGTAATTTTTTTTATACTGTTTACTAATAAAGTTAATATATTTCAAATATCAGTATGGGTGAGGCGCTGCTAGTACTTTACTTCAACATAAAACCAACTGCTAAAAAGATCATACCCACCGCAAGACTGATGAGTGCAATGCCCCACTTTATTGGTAAATTTGGGATTAACCGTTTTTTTAAGGCAATTATGATGACTATTCCGGAGAGCAGTCCGCCAGACCCGAGTGATAAAAATTTATTCGAAGTGCTTAATACTGCAACTACATCCATATATACAATCCTCTAAAATTATAATAGCTCAATTAACACCCCTACACCACCGCCAACAATATAGCCAACGCCCGCATCTGTTTTCATGCCTGCGATACATGCTACAGCAGCGCTAAAGCCGCGACGGCCGCACTAACTGCACAGCCTACAAAGGTAAGATATTATATGAATCTATAGTTGGCTTTTTACTTTTGACCCCAGCCAAGAATCGAAAAATTATTTCCCACGCATGGTCGCGACCATAAAAATAAAGAAGCCTCCCATCAAAAGTGGGGCAAATGTTAGCATACCATGAGCATATTCAGGGTTACCTAAATGTAAAATTCGGTGTACATCGTATATAAGATTAACGACTATCACTATTCCGATAAAAGTAGCCACAACTAGTCCTCGGAGACTAAGGAATATCTGCATTTTTTTGTACCCCGGTCTTTTGGGATCGTTTTCTTCGCCGATGATTGACCTATTTGTAAGTCTTATGCATATCATATTGGCCATATGGAGTATGAAAATATAAAATGCCAAGAGACTAAATATAAAGTAATATGATTCGCTGGCCATGAAACCCCCTACCTATAATTTAAATGTTTTGATGGTTGCATGCAAAGTTGAGTAGTAAATTCATTAGTGGAGGTAGTACCTCCACGGTGTAATAAGTTCCGGAAGCCAGTCAAAGTCATCAGCACGAGAAGACTTACTCCCCCCTAAATAAAGACCAGCTCCTGCGCCCGCTACCCCGCCAGCTGTTAGATATGCCGAGCCATACACTACGCACGCCGCTGCCGCGGCACCATAAGTGATTAAAGCCCCGCCGATACATCCTGCTAAGCCTCCAGCAATATAGCCAACCGCCCAATAATCAATAGCTGCATCAGCGCCACGAACAAAATCGAAATGCGTAGCCGGCCCAGCCACCATCCCAGCCCCAGGAGCCACCAAAACACTATCAGGAAACCTAAATGGCTGAGGAACTGACCATAGGCTTGCATAAGGCAACTTAGGCGGCGGCACACTAGCCCTCGGCACCGGCCTAGGTGCCGGCCGAGCGATAGCTGGCGTAATAGTGATCTGTACTGTCCTTGGGTATACCCGTTGGACCCGGTCAGTGGTAGCAGCAGGCTGGAGGACTTCTACTGTCATTGCTGGCTGGAGGTATTCTGTGCTGACCGTACACTGCAGTATACAACGTCCGCTGTAGTCATTGCTGTTGATGGGATCTACCGCATATACATATGCGTTGGCGCCACCCCCTTCTACAGGATCAGTCTGGAGGAAGCGGCCGAGAGTTGGGAGATAGACTCTTGCTCCCATTTGGATGATCGATATGGAGAGGAGGGTTTCTGGTTTTCTTAGGGGACTGGCCGCCCAGCCCATGCTGCCGTCTGTGGCGTTCTCAGGGCCGGTGCTGGTGCCGAACGTAGCCGACGGACTTACCTGGCCGAATGGCTCGTAGAGCGAGATTAAGCTTTTTGGTTTGCCAGTGCTGCCGACGAGCAGTGCGGTGTCGCCGTGGAAGTTCTTAATGCTGTAGATAACCCGCTTGGTGGTGGCGGGATTGCCTGGTGCTAGTGTCAGCGTGACGTTGCCTGGCAGGCCGAGGTAGGTGTCAGTGGTTGTGCAGGCTGTTTCGTTTGTCAGGCTGCATGTTTGGAGCACGGCGCCGCCAGCCAGGAAGCGGTATGAGGCAGTCAGCGTACCGTTGTGGTATTCCTTTTTGCGTAACGTAGCGCCGCTGGAATCTTTGAGGTACGTGACTTTATTCTGGCCTTGGGCGATGGCGGTATTGGCGTCCGAGGCGTCATAGGCGAGGTTGACGCGGCTACTGCCGCTGCCAAGCGTAATGGTGTTGCCGTGGTCGTCATAGGTTGGAGTGCCAAGCTGGGTATTGGTGCTGG
>CAYTRU010000094.1:0-3410 GCA_964440265.1 uncultured Candidatus Saccharibacteria bacterium
TCCCGAGCGGTGTGACAATCACTATCGAGCCTGAAGAGGTTACCATAGCTGGTAGCAAGGGCACGCTGAAGCAATTCACGATGCCGGATATTACTGTCAAGCAAGAAGGTACCGAAATCATTGTGACGCGCGCTAACGATGAGCCAAAAATCCGCGCGAAGCACGGCCTGATGCGGGCGTTATTGAATAACATGGTTATCGGTGTCAGCCAGGGATTTAGTAAGAAACTGGAGATCAACGGTGTTGGTTATCGAGTAGCTCAACAGGGTACGGATTTAAAGCTAAACCTTGGCTTCTCGCACGATGTAATTTATAAAGTTCCCGCTGGTGTGATGACTGCCATCGAGCAAAATACCATCACTGTCAGCGGGATCGATCGTCAAAAAGTTGGTCAAGTAGCCGCCGAAATTCGTGCTTTAAAGAAACCAGAACCATACAAGGGCAAGGGCATTAAATATGAAGGCGAACGCATCATTCGCAAAAGCGGTAAGAGTGGGAAGGATAAGTAATGAGTAAACAACTAGCTCACAAGCTACATAACCGTGCTCAGCGCAAAGGTCGTATCCGTGCTGTCGTTAGTGGTACTGCTGTGCGTCCGCGGCTCAGCGTCTATGTCAGTAATCTGCACATCACCGCCCAGTTGATCGACGACACCACGCATCAAACACTTGGTTACGTCACGACTGTCGGGCAGAAGGCTCTAAAAGGGACAATGACCGATAAGGCCACTTGGGTGGGTACCGAAATTGCCGTTCAGGCCAAGACGAAAAAAGTGAAAACCGTGGTATTTGACCGAGGTGGTAAATTGTATCATGGCCGAGTAGCAGCGCTGGCTGATGCCGCTCGTAAAGCAGGATTGGAGTTCTAGCATGGCAGATCAAAGACCAGGAGATCGGCGTAATCGCCGTCCGGAAGTACAACCAGAAGAAAAACAATTCGATGAACGCACGCTGCACATCGACCGTGTAGCCCGCGTGGTAAAAGGTGGCCGGCGTTTCCGTTTTCGCGCACTTGTAGTAGTTGGTGACCGAAAGCATAAAGTCGGTATAGGCACCGCCAAAGGTGCCGATGTGACCGCTGCAGTTACCAAGGCGACGGAGGTTGCCAAGAAGAATTTTGTGACTATCTCGCTCTATAAAGACACGTTGCCACACGAGATTGAATACAAAGTCAGCGGTGCCCACATCCTACTGAAGCCAGCCAGCGCTGGTACCGGCCTGATTGCTGGCGGCGTGGTACGTACAATTCTAGAAGTTGCCGGCGTGAAAAATGCCCTTAGCAAATCACTTGGCTCCAGCAACAAGACCAACACTGCCTACGCCACTGTCGCTGCATTGGCTAGCTTGGTCCCGTCAAGCAAATGGGTTACCACTATGAGTAAGCCGAAAGCCACAAAAAAAGTTTCTACTAACTCTGACGATGCAGCAGCTGTCACAGCTGATGATACAAAAGGAACACCAACTGCTATTGCCAAAAAGTCGGCCACCAAAAAGGCCGAGAAGGCGAAGGCTTAAACTATGAAATATCACGAACTTCAGGCCCCGAAACCGCGAACTCGCCAGCGCGTTGGCCGCGGCATTGCTGCCGGCAAAGGTAAAACAGCTGGGCGCGGCACCAAGGGTCAAGGTGCGCGTAGCGGCTCCAGCGCTAAGCCAGGCTTCGCTGGCGGCTCTAACCCGCTGATGCAGAAGCTCCCCAAGCTCCCTGGCTTCCGTAGTTACCGTATTAAAGCCGAAAATGTTTACACTGGTCAGCTTGAGCAGTTCAGTGGCAAAAACGTTGACGCCACTATGTTGGCTGAGGCTGGCCTGATTAGCAATGCCTATGTCCGCGTTAAGCTCATCCTCAAAGGTGACCTCACCAAAAAAGTGACGGTTAAACTCCCGGCTGCCAGTGCTGCCGCTACAGCCGCTATCGAAGCTGCCGGTGGTACTTTCGAAGCTGTTGCCCGCCTCAGTCGTCCCAAGACCTCTACCAAAGCAGCTAAAAAAACAACTGCTGCATGACCCATGTTGCATAACTCATACTAGACAACTCCTACCACTCTGCTACAATTAACCTTTAAGAGGGTAAAAAAACATGGCAGCACATCCTGATGGTGTTGAGGCATGGGATCGAAAAGTAACAGCGTTTCTATTCGGGGACGAGCCTGAAAGTACACGCTATGATGTAATTATTAGAGCGCATCGTTTAGCTATACCTGAATTAGGTATGAGGGAGATGTTTATAAGACCTCCGGTACGACAGCAGGCTGCTGAAAGAATCGCAGAAATCACCGGAGCGATTTTAAATGATCTATCGACTGAGCTGGATGATGACGAGTCGACACGGTTTACTCTAGACCCCACACTACGAGATACGACAGATGGAGAAATTACCGAAGGTGTCAACCAGGCCCTACAAGAATTTGGATACAGTGCGGGACAGCCTGTCGAGGAACCACCGCAAATTAGCTTTGAAGCAGCCTGTATGCTGGCAGAAAACACCTCATATCCTCTCAGGTAGCCGTTTTGTTTAGGATATCATTGATCTATGTCCAAAGCTGATTTACAACGTGACAAGGTGGTCATGCGAGCGGTGCACCGACTCTTTTGGCGGGCCATGTTCCGAAACCGTTTGACGTTAGGCGTGACCTATCTATGCAATGTGCCAGCTCTTTTTATCTTTAACGTATATGTGCCGCTCCAGATTGCTTACGGTATCCAGTCGATTATCACGCGGCATTTTGACCAAGTGCACCACCAGGCCATAGTGATAGTTATAGCTGCAGTAACTGGGGCTGTACTATACTCAATTGGCACTTGGAGTAATCATCGGACAAACATTTATGGCGCCGAATTTGTGCAGCGCACTGCTTTCGCTAACTTTCTAAGTAAAGACTATGATTTTTACGCCGGCAGCTATATTGGTGCACTTGGTTCTGATGCTATGGCGCTGCGCAATGCTTTCCAGGAGTACAGCCTGATGTTTAGTTTTGATATTCCGAAAGCGGCCGTAATCATCGTAGTGGGCCTCGCGGTTGTGCTCTATAAGTCGCCTGAACTAGGACTCGTCAGTACCGTCTGTGTCGCAGTTGTATTATCGGTAAACGTTTTGGCGGCTGGTTTCCGGCTTAAGTATCGGCGAGCACTCAGCCAAGCTAATAGCCAGTTGGCTGGTTTATTAAGCGATCCACTGTCGCATGGAACGGCAGTGAAAAGTTTTGCGCAGGAAGCGTATGAGCAGCAGCGACTGGACGCGCCCATGAGTACTTGGAAAAGAGCCAATTTTAGGGCTTTTGATAGCTCAATTCCCCAGTCATTCGTTCGCTTTATACTAGTAGCGATTACGACGGGTATTCTGCTGGTGGTCTCTGCCTGGCTATACCAAAAGGGCACTATCTCGATTGCCATAGTGGCTTTGGCCCAACT
>CAYTRU010000095.1:0-3401 GCA_964440265.1 uncultured Candidatus Saccharibacteria bacterium
GATCACCGGCTACTTTGTCTGAGATGAATGGTGCAGTCGTTTTGTCGCTCGGAGGTGCTTGGCCTGGTATCCAGCCGTTCTGTACCTGCTCTTTGTCGGCGGGCTTATCGACGACAGCGATTTGCAAGGTGGCCTGCTGCGGTATATAGGCTTCGGTAGTATGGTCACAGAAATTTTTTATAATTGCTTCTGTCTTGGCATAGGCCTCGGGCTTGGCTACGTCATTGTAATAGGCAGTAAAGTGCTCTTGATCCTGCAATACCACACGAATTACCTCTTGCTGCTCAGCAACAGGAATATGGTAATATTCAGGCTTTAGCTCCAAAAAGCCTGTGTCAATGATCTGCTGTACTAGTTTTATCATGTCCTCTCGACCAAGTTGTCTCGAAGTAATGTCGTACTGTTTGGCAGCCGTAGGATCGCCCGGCTTAGTGCACACGGCCAAGCCATCACCGTACAGGCGGAAAGGCTCACCTATCCGAGGCTGCACGCCGTTTGTATTGATTGCGTCACTGTCAGCGTGCCTATATTCAACAACCAAATGATCAGACGCGTCCGAAAGACTAGACGTGCCGATCGTGACTGGCGAGGCTACAGCCGAATGTACAGCACATGCCGCACCGATCAATCCTATAACCAGCACAATCAGCATTGGACTTTTTGTGTAGCGTTTGTGTATTCCACCCCGATATAGTCGTCTCACAACATAATCTCCGTCGGGTTACTAGCTCTATTTGGTTGGTGACTATAGTCGTGACTGTACGATCTGTCAAATATAATATTTACAACAGAAGTGTGGTAGTAGTCAACACGCAATACTTAGTGGAGGCGCAGAGTCCTCCTGACTTGCAGTGTAGCCTTGATCTTGACCATCAAGCCTAGCCCGCGCAACCGTAAACACGCCAACTTCCATATTACCTGTTGTTGTGCCGCATAGCTGCCCTACAGACACGCTGCCATGCGTAACGAACGTTGTTTCACCGGCAGTCCCTGTTACACCAAAATGCAAAGCGCGGCCAACCTTTACTGCGTTACCGGGCGCAATACCGCCTACCACGTTTTTCCCAACAAAATAATCTAGTTCTGTCGACATATTGCATGGTGCGTCGGTCACACCTGGTGCATTTGACTCAGTAGCACCCTTAGTGCCGCCAGATAGCTCTTCGGTCTTATTTGTTCCCTGCTTTGAAGTGTATGTATGTAGCATAATCCTACGATCGGGACTACGGTCGAGCGTTGTAATGGCATTCAGCCATACCCTTCGCCCTCCGTTTTTAGAATTGGTGACCCCCAAAAGTACCCTAGCTGCTGTTCCCTGAGAGACTGCCTTAGCACAGCCTTCCGGAGTAGTCGGCTCATCACTGACAGCGTGCCGTAGCGTATCCTCTTTATATATCGCTGCTGGAGCCAGGGCTGCGCTAGCCAACAGAATTGCAACAGCCCCTCCAGATGCAACTCGCAAGTCACGTAGCCTTGCTCGGACGTCTGTACCGCGTCCTATGTCACTTTCTGCCATTTAAACTCTCCTCTATTTTGTTTATATTACACATTATTTCAAAAAGCAATAGCTTGGGAGCTGACATTTTACGCAGACCGCTACTTGCTAAGCAACGGGATTTCTACGTTGCACCATCCTCTGTAGAAGTGCTTACATAAGTCATAACGGGTTCTCTCCCAATGACAAGTTACAAGACGTTTAGATTTATGCTTTTAGTGGTGCTCTGACTCGCGCCGTCGTAGGCTTTAATAGTTATAGTGTGGCTACCCTGCCAGTGCCTCGGGTTTGTATTCCAGCCATAGCCTATGGAACCTGACGTGGTAGTAGCGTAGAGCTTGCTATCGATATAGAGTTCCATTTTCGTGACAGCGACGTTATCGGTAGCACTAGCCGAGATGTTCACCTGGCCGGAGACATTTCCAGCGGCTGGGTAAATACTGGTAATGACGGGGGCAACGGTGTCTTGGGCCAGCGTGGTTACACTTAGCGTGTTGCTTTGGGTAGACATATCTTTGCCATTTATAGCTTGGACGTAGTATTGGTACGTCACTTGTGAGGCTATACCTGACGTTTCGCCAAAACTACAAGTCGTAGCGCTACATGTTGCTGGTAAGACGGTTCCTACTTGAGTGCCGTCTCTAAAGACGCGATACTCTTTGATGCCTGATTCGGGGTCAGAAGAAGCCGTCCAATTGACGTTAACCTGATTGGATCTGACGATTCCCTGACTAAGCGTAAAGGCCGTGGGGGCGGTGACATCTGGTGCAGCTGGTGTGGTGACGCTGAGAGGTGGACTTGAGGGCAGACCGGTGTTGGGGACGGCGTCTACCGCCTCAACAGTGTAGCTATAGGATGTGTTGGCCGCTACTGTGTTGTCGGTGTAGGTTAGGCCGGTACTGGTGCCTATGACAGAACCGTTCCGGAGGATGTTGTACTTGGCGACACCAACGTTGTCTGTGGCAGTGTCCCACGCTAATGGTACGGAGTTGGCGGTAGCGGCCGGGTTAACGCGGAGGTTAGTAGGGACGGTGGGTGCGGTGACATCGGCGTTTGAAGGAGCCTTGGGGCTAAGTGTTACAACATTGCTGTTGGCTAGACCAGCTGAATTGTAGGCCACAACTCGGTATCTATATGTGCTCCCATCGGTCAGTCCAGTTACAGTGAAAGATCGAGCACTACTGTCCAGGCCGGATATATAGGTATTGACGTCGTCTCTCCATACTTCGTAACTGCTCACCACATCGCCGGTGGCTTGTGTCCAGGTGAGGGTGGCTTGCTTGTCACCGTCTTGCTCAGTCAATACCGGAGAGCTCGGTGGGCTAGCTGATAAAGCTGGAGTAGTAGCCGAAGCCGATAGAATAGCCGAGGGGTTATTGGCGGCATCAAGCGCCTTGACCTGGTAACTATAGGCGGTGGCAGCAGTCAGCCCGGTGCTCGCATAGGTGCAGCCAGTTGCTGTCGTCGGACAATCGGTACTGCCCGTCGTCGGTGATGCGATAAGCCGATAATTCGCATCGGTCGGACCCTTGACACTCACCTCGTACTTGGCGACTGCGACATTGTCTGTAGCTTTCGGCCAGCTGAGGTTGATTTGACTGGCACTGGAAGCTGCGGCAGTGAGAGCTGCACCGCTTAAGAAAGTTGGCGCAGTCGTGTCGGTTGCGGGGGGTGGGGTAGACGAACCGCCGGGGACCAGCTCGTAGGCCTTGATATAGTCGACATCCATCTTCACCGATCCGGCTAAGAGAGATTGGGTGAAAGCATCGAGTTGGACCGTTGCGTGATGCGCCACGTCGGGTATATTGTCGTGATTCGGGTCGTCTGACTCTTTCATGGTTTGATCGTCTATCAACACCTCCAGATAGGAATAGCGTAGTGTATGGAAAGAGTTTTAGTCCTGGTT
>CAYTRU010000096.1:0-3355 GCA_964440265.1 uncultured Candidatus Saccharibacteria bacterium
ATAAAGATACTATATATATCGACATCGATGATGAAATCACCGGTATCATCGATAAACTTCAGACAAGCTCCGGTAAAGTAGTAGCTTTCGTACTGCCCAAACGGGCCAGCGTCTTTCAGAGCATTGTTAATATGAAACTTCTCAAACGGGCTGCCGATAGTGCCAATAAACACTTAGTGCTTATCACTTCTGAGGCAGGGCTGTTGCCTCTCGCTGGTATGGCTGGCGTGCATGTCGCACGGACTTTGACTAGTAAACCAGAAATTCCTGCAGCACCAGGATTTAGTGAGGATAGCGAAGAAGCAATCGCTGAAGACAGCCTTGATGAACCAGCAGTCACGGCTGAAACTGCCAGCGATCAGCCAGCGAGCAAGGTCGCTGGCCAAGGCGCTGCACCACCACCAGCTAGCGAAGATGTCGAAACGCTAATGCTAGAGGATGATGATCTACCACCTGAGGCACTGGCTGCCGCCACGCCTAGCCCTAAAACTTTTGATCCGCCGAAAGGTAGTAAAAGCAAGGGGCCACGTATCCCTAATTTCGAACGTTTTCGCTTGCTTTTAGTACTCGGTGCCCTAGTGTTGATTGCCGGCATAGGTGGCCTTATCTATGCGCTCAATGTCTTGCCAAAAGCCACTATCAGCATCACTACAAATGCCCAGAACATTGATACGAACCTAAAACTCAACCTCTCGTCTGCCGTACAGACCCTGGACCTGGATGCCAAAATCATCCCAGCAAAACTCCAACAGCAGCAAAAAACTTATACCCAGCAAGCCACTACCACTGGCCAGAAAAACAATGGTACGAAAGCCTCCGGAGAGATCCAATTTATTAATTGCAGTTCAGGAGATTCGGTCACAATTCCAGCCGGGACAGGAGTGAGCGCCACCAATGGCCAGACCTATATTACCACGCAAGATGCTAGTATGCCGGTTGGCTCCAAAGCATGTAAAGATATCCCCGGCGCAACCTCAACAACTGTGGCCGTAGCTGCTATAAACCTAGGCGCAGCTGCTAATTTAGCTGCTGGCGCAAGTCTGAAAGTAGCTGCTTCACAAAGTGGTGCCTATAGTGCTTCTGCCATCAAGGCTACGGTCAGTGAGTCTATTGCCGGTGGTACTGACAACATCGTGCAGGTAGTCAATGAAAATGATATCAATGCCGCAAAGGCTAAGATAAGTACTGATGATGCAACTATCAAGCAGGCCTTGCAGGATCAACTGAAGGGGGCCGGTTATAGCGCAATTCTTGCGACGTATAGTGCCGGTACGCCTGCGGTAACTACTAGTGCCAACGTTGGGGACGCTGCCAACAACGTGACCGTGACAGAAACAGTCACCTATACCATGTTCGGGGTGCAGGAAAATGATCTGAAAGCGCTTGTAGATAACAACGTTAAAACCCAGATTGATACTGGCAAGCAGAGCATTCTCAGCGAAGGCTTAGATAAAGCCATTTTTGCGGTAGACAGTAGCGATGCTAATACAGCACAATTGACAATGACTACTGTTGCTACTGTTGGACCAGATCTCGACACAGCGGCTATTAAACGCGAGGCGGCTGGCCAGAAAACCGGTAAGGTTAAGGATGAGTTGCAAGCCAGGCCAGGTGTCAAAAGTGTGGGCATCAAGCTTAGCCCATTCTGGGTGTCGTCTATCCCAAATAAAACCAGCAAGATCACCGTGATCATTGCTGAGCCCACAAAAGCACCTGCGAGTCATAGTAATGGCAGTACCCCCTAAGTCAGTTTTAGCCTTGGATGTGGGCAGTAAACGCATCGGTGTAGCGATAGCTTCGCTGGCTAGTCGTTTACCACAACCGCACACGACTTTGAGCTGGAATGACGATTTTTTCTCGGCCCTAGACCAAATTATTATGACTGAGGCGGTAGGTAGTTTGGTTGTCGGTTTGCCGCGGGGGATTGAAGGACAGCATACCGCACAGACCCGAGCTGTCGAAGCATTCGTAGAAGATTTACGAGCACATGTCGGTAGTCTACCTATTTATACACAAGACGAGGCTTTGACATCACGGCAAGCTAAAGCTGAGCTCACGGCTAAAGGTAAGCCCTACCGACGCGGGGACATTGATGCCTTGGCTGCCACCTATATATTGACCGATTTCTTAGTCGGACAGCGGGAGCTTACTGCGTAATGCTGCACCGCCACGTCGCTAAAAAACACTATTCGTTGCCATGGCGGATCACTTGGTTACTGAGCGTGCTAGTTGTATTAACGGTTTCAGCGATTATTATTGTCCGTCATGTCTACACTGATTATCTGAGAGCAGTCAGTAACAGTCAGATTACACAGATCTTCACGGTGACACCAGGCAGTTCAGTAAAACAAATTGCCGCCGAGCTAGAGACTGCTCATCTGATACGCAGTGCCTGGGCTTTTCAGCTATACGTACACAGTCATGAATTAAATGATCGATTGCAGGCAGGTACCTACGCCTTGTCACCGAGCCAAAGCACGGCTGCCATAGTTGCCCGGTTAATAAAGGGTCAGGTAGCCACCGATCTAGTGACCATCTTGCCCGGCCGCCGGATCGACCAGGTTCGGGCCGATCTAATTAATGATGGTTTTTCACCATCTGCAGTTGACCGGGCACTCAATCCAGCTACCTATGCTGATTTACCCGTTTTAGCTTATAAGCCACAGCCAGTCACTACACTAGAAGGTTTGCTGTGGCCTGACTCTTACCAGCGGCAATCCAATACCGACCCTACGGTTATTATTCGTGAATCACTTGTTGCCATGGGTCAACAATTAACCCCAGATGTCCAAGCTGCTTTTGCAACTGAGGGTCTGACTACGTATCAGGGTTTGACGCTAGCTTCTATAATTGACCGGGAAGTCAGTAAGCCGAACGATCAGGCTCAAGTTGCCCAAGTATTCTTAAGTCGCTTGAAACTAGATATGCCGCTTGGCTCGGATCCGACCGCTAAATATGGTGCCATCCTGGCCGGCCAGGCGCCATCGCTGACGTATGATTCAGCCTACAACACCTTGCTGCACGCCCAGCTGCCACCCACTCCGATCAGCACCATCAGCACTAATGCCTTAACAGCTGCCACCCATCCTACCTCTACTAACTGGTTGTATTTTGTCAGCGGTGACGACGGGACTACCTATTTTTCTACTACTATCGAAGATCATCAAGCGTTGACGGAAAAGTATTGCCACAAACTCTGTAATGGCCAGTAGTGACTGATGCAAAGGCCTGTTTCTGCTTTCCAAGTAGTGCGTTACACGCGGTTCAGCTTACGCTGATCCGGTTGCACTACGCTTGACCCTACTTGGAAAGCAGAAACAGGCCTTTGCCGGCCGTGCTATGTAAGCATAAAAAT
>CAYTRU010000097.1:0-3287 GCA_964440265.1 uncultured Candidatus Saccharibacteria bacterium
ATGTTAGAGCAGCAAATTGAGCAGGATATTAAGGCTGCCCAGCTGGCAGGTGATACGTTTCGATTAACTACGCTCAGAGGTGTGAAGGCGACACTGCTCAACGTCAAAGTAGCGACCGGTAAGCGGGATAGTGGCTTGAGCGATGCAGAGGTCTTACCACTCCTGGCCAAAGAAGCTAAAAAACGCCAGGAAAGTGCCGAGATGTACGCCCAAGGTGGCGCAGCGGCTCGAGCTGAAACTGAGCTAGCAGAAAAGAGCATCATCGATGCGTATCTGCCAGCCCAGCTAAGCGAGGCTGATGTCGCGGCTGTCATTGATGAGGTTATTACACAAACCGGTGCGCAGGGTAGCAGTGGACTTGGTCAAGTGATTGGGCAAGTCAAAAGTCGACTTGGCGCCAGTGCTGACGGTGCGGTTATCGCGCGGCTGGTAAAGGAGAAGCTACAATGATTTTACTGATGGGTATTGCGGGTTCTGGCAAAGGTACACAAGGCAAAATGCTGGCTGACCAGCAAGGCTTTCACCTCATATCGATGGGCGAGGTTTTGCGCATGTATGTGACGGGTAAGCAGCGCGAACGAATGCTGGCTGGAGGTCTACTCGACGACCAAGAGATTATCAAGATTGTCGATGGTGTGCTTACTTCATTGCCCGATGACGAAGAGGTCTTAATGGATGGCTTCCCACGGACCATTCCTCAAGCCGAATGGTTGCTGGAGCAAGTGAAAGCTGGCCGATTTGGCCTGCAATGGGCTTTTCATTTGCAGGCTTCACGCGAAGCTGTCAAGTCGCGACTGATGAATCGGGGCCGGATCGATGATGTCGAGGCAGCTATCGAAGAGCGCTTTGCCGAATATGAACGCTCTACGGCACCGGTGGTGCAGTGGTTGACGGACCACGGCGTACAAGTGGTGAATGTCAATGCCGAACGAACGCCAGAAGTGGTAAATGATGAGCTGCTCAGACGTTTGGGCAAGATTTAAACTGTTATATCGATGGTGACCCGCGTCAAAACTGCCAGTGAAATCGCCGCCATGCGTGAGAGCGGCCAGATGCTGGCAAAGATACTGCAACTGCTCCGCACGAGTCTACAGGTTGGCATGTCGACCAAAGATCTGGCTAACATCGCGGCAACTGAACTACAGGCGCTCGGCGGACAGCCGAGCATTCTAGGTTATCAAGGTTTTCCGGATGTTATCTGTATCTCGGTCAATGATGAAGTCGTGCATGGCATTCCGCGTCCTGACAAAATCATTGCTGATAGTGATATTATCGGTTTTGATTTTGTGGTTACCTATAAAGGCATGATGACTGATGCTGCAATTAGTGTCATCGCGGGCAAACCGGCTCAAAAGGGCTACAGTAAGCTTCTGCAAGATACCGAAAATGCCCTCTACGCCGGCATAGCCGCTGTCCACGACCAGGTTCGGACTGGCGATATCGGCGCGGCTATTGAGGCTTCGCTCAAGCCAGGTAGCTACGGTATTGTTCGTGATCTCGTTGGCCACGGTGTCGGCCACGCCGTCCATGAAGACCCAAACATCCCTAATTACGGTCGGGCTCATACCGGTCCTTGGCTTAGCACTGGCATGACCATCGCCATTGAACCGATGGTCACCCTAGGCACCGATCGTGTCTACATCGCCGAGGATGGCTGGACGGTGTTGACTACTGACGGCTCGCGAGCTGCTCACTTTGAGCACACTGTGCTGATTACCAAAAGCGGCGCTGAAATTCTGACGCAACTCGCCTGAGGCTGTCAGGCTATAATTTGCCATTACGGAACCAATAGCGCTATACTATACCGGAATATGCAAGGCTCAAATACAAACACAGAATATTTTGTCGGTCTCGATATCGGTACCAACACCGTCCGCTGCGTGGTCGGTAGTTTTGACCCGAATGGCAGCAGTATGCCATCGATTATTGGTCATGGCCAAGCGCCGAATCAGGGTATGCGGCGTGGGGCAGTCGTGCATGTCGAAGAAGTGGCCGATGCTGTGGTGCACGCGGTGAACGAGGCCGAGCGCATTTCCGGCAAAAAAATCCAGCAAGCCACCGTCAACGTAAACGGCTCACACGTTAGTGGTCTAAATTCGGAGGGCGTGATCGCCATCAGTGCTGCAAACCGCGAAATAACCCCAGAAGATCGCCTGAGAGTCGAAGAAGCTGCTACTATCGTCAGCCTGCCGCCCAACCGCGAAATCGTCCAGTTTTTTGCGAAAAATTACAGCCTCGATGGCCAGCGCAACATCAAAGATCCAGTAGGCATGCACGGTGTGCGCTTGGAGGTCGACGCGCATATTGTGACTGCTGCTTCGCCAAATTTGCGCAATCTGGACATGGCGCTCGAAAGAGCTGAAATTGCACCAACTCATCACACGGTCTCTGGCCTGGCCGCTGCCGAAGCCGTGCTGACTCGTCAGCAAAAAGAAGCCGGTACCGCCCTCGTCGATATCGGGGCTGGCACCACCAATTTAATCGTCTTTGAAGATGGGGAGGTTCAGTACATCGCCGTCATACCAATCGGTGGCCAGCATATCACAAATGATCTAGCTATCGGCTTGAAAACTGATCTAGATATCGCCGAGGCAATTAAGCTAGAGCATGCTGACCTGCGTCACGACAGCAAAAAGACTACTGCTACTGTCAAAGTCGCCGGCGCTAGTCATAGCTTTCCGGCCGAGGAAATCGGCATGATTATCGAAGCCCGCGTCGAAGAGCTACTGGAATACATCGATAAAGAGCTCCAAAAAATCAAACGTTCTCGCAAGCTACCCGGTGGCATCGTGCTCACCGGCGGCAGCGCTAAGCTACCTGGTCTCGCTGAGTTTGCTCGTGACAAACTAGAGCTGCCAGCCCGCATCGGTAAACTGCGCAATGTTGGTGGCCTAGTAGATACTGTTGAGGATCAAGCCTTCACTACGGTAGTCGGCCTCATGCTTCTGGACATGCTACTGCTGCCCTCACTGCCTCCAGTCAATGGACGCCTCATTGGTACGGGCACTCAGCAAGCCCGCGCTCTGCTCGGTGGTGTGCTTGCTCGCTTCAAGCGCTAAGCATTGGTTTCCTCGGCCAGCGTTAGGTAATCTGCCTCTTAAAACCCCTACCCGATCAAACTAGAACCAGTTACCTTAGTGTCGGCATTATAACAAATATGCTATGGCTTAATCCGTTATCCATAACATATTTGCTATAATACCTAACTGACTAGCAGATGTATAAATAGTATGCGACGGGTATACTGATTAGGTTTTGATTGAGATTCAGATTGCGAAGAAATCGCA
>CAYTRU010000098.1:0-3228 GCA_964440265.1 uncultured Candidatus Saccharibacteria bacterium
TATACTACTGAGGATGACCAATGGGCGGTTGTTCGTGATGATACCTATGGATGGGGCTTTGTACAGCGTCGGTGCATCTATAATAAGGCTACCCACGATTCGATAGAAAACCGCTATCCACAAGGCGGCACCCGTAAATGCGCTTCACTAAGCGCCGAAGAAATAAGAAGGCATGTCTTCTGCCTGGACAAATAACCATGAGTATCACTTATCCTAGACTTTCTAAAGTATGGCGTAGCAGCTTTCTAGTATTGCTGGCAATCTGTGCGGTCACCGCACTTTCACTGCCGGCTTATGCCGCCAGTATCCATGGCGAAGCACCCAGCGGGGTGACTGGTGGTCGTTCCTGCTCGGCGCCGGGTGATGAGAGTGATCCGGCCTGTGGTGGTGCCAGTGATCCCAGCGGCAGTGACCCGGCTGTTGCCAGTGCCACCCCCCCGCCCCCACTAGACACTGCCGACAAATGCAACCAGCCATTCCTCGGTCTAGAACCTTGGTACGAGTACATGCCAAAAGAGCTTGTCGACCCAGCCGAAGACCCGGCCCATGCCTGTGAAGTCAAATGTTTCAATATCTTCCAGCTGAGTGTCCCCAACGATTGCGGCCAACGACGCAGTGACATACCCGGTGTACTACTCGCTGTCATTGATGATCTGCTGCGCATCATTGGTGTCGTCGCCATCGGCTTTGTCTTTTATGGAGCCTTTAAGTATGTCGAGAGCCGAGGTAATCCAGAGAAGACCGCCCAGGCCCAATCAACCATTATTAATGCCCTGGCTGGTACTGGTATAGCTATGGTAGCCGTTGGCTTTATAGCCTTCTTAGGGAATCAGCTCGGGTAGCGGCTAAATCTAGCCTTGCGTGCAACAGCTATATCCTGTACAATCTACCGAATATGCAAGGTGTCATCCAGAAAATTAATGATCGCTACAAGAAGCAGGCAGTTGTCGATGTCCGCAGTGGTGACACGGTCAAAGTTCACCAAAAGATCCGTGAAGGCAGCAAAGAACGGATTCAGATCTTCCAGGGCCTGGTTATCCGTACTGACAACAAAGGTAGCCACACCAGCCGTATTACAGTCCGACGTATCGCTAGTGGCGTAGGCGTTGAAAAGAGCTTCCTGCTGCACAGCCCTTTGGTCGTGCAGGTAGAGGTTACGAAGCGCTCCAAGGTCCGCCGCAACTATTTGAGCTATATGCGTGCCCGTACTGGTAAAGCAGCTCGCCTAGCTAGTGTCGCTTTTGATCAGACGGCCGTCAATGATATCCACGATGCAGCCGCTGAAGCTGAAGAAGCTAAGTTACATGAGCAGGTCGCTGCCGAAGCCGAAGCCCGAGCTGCTGAAAAGGCTGCCGAGCAAGCCACCCTCGACGCCAAGGCCGAAGCTGCTCTCGCTGCCCGTCAGTCAACTGCTAGTGATGCGCCCACTGCTGCTGATACGCCCGAAGCCCCGTAAGTAGAGGGGTGACTTTTGTTTCGAAGAGTATTTAATAATTATTTCATATGTGGCTGTTACAATTGAGCTTACGATGATAACTGTGGGTATCGATGAAGTGGGCCGTGGCTGCTGGGCCGGGCCGGTAGTCGCCGGGGCGGTTATTTTGCCACCTGATTTTGCGGCAGATAGACTCATCGGCTGGAAATTAGCTGACTCAAAGCTCCTTAGTAAACAGCAACGCGAAGTGTCGGACGCCCGCCTTCGCCAGATTGCCTTATCTATAGGTTTGGGCTGGATCGATGCAGCTACTATTGACAGAGTGGGTATTAGCACAGCTGTCAAGTGGGCAATGGAGCAGGCTGTCGCGCAGATAAATGCTCCGTATGACGAGATTATCATCGATGGTAACATAAACTTTCTGCCCAGCAACTCCCGAGCGCGGGCCGTAGTCAAGGCCGACGCTAGTGTGCCAGCGGTCAGCGCAGCCAGTATTATTGCCAAGGTGGCCCGTGATAATTATATGAGCGAGATGGCGGTGATTTGGCCCGGCTACGGTTTTGAAAGACACGTCGGTTATGGCACCGTTCTCCACCACGAACAGCTTAAACTGCAAGGGGTCAGCCAGCTGCACCGTCGCAGTTTTAAGCCTATCCAGGCCTTGCTGCCATGAGCCCGACTGAAATCGGTCGTCGGGCCGAAGCCGCGGCCCGGGTCTACCTAGAAATGCGAGAATTCACGATTATTGAACAGAATTGGCGTCGGCCGCGCTGCGAGATCGATATCGTGGCTCGCAAGGATGGCGTGGTGCATTTTGTAGAAGTAAAATACCGTTTCGATGACGCACAAGGCGGCGGGCTGGAAGCTATCACGCCGACGAAACTCAAACAAATGCAGCGTGCCGCCTGGACCTGGGTGGCTGAAACCAAATGGCCTGGCGAATATGTGCTCTCAGCTGTCGAAATTGCCGGCTCCGGCTTCACTATCATGGGTTTTATTGAAAACGTTTTCTAGTTTTTGAGGTGTTTTTTGATAGGCTCCAGATCGCGAGTTTTCCAAGCGGCTTGCCACTGGATGGTCTCAATAGCTTGGTTGACGGGGCGCTCAAAGGCTGGACTCATATGGCTTTCAAAAAACTCTGTGAATTCGGGTAGAAAGGCAGTATCGCTGAAACTACGACCGGCGTAGATCGGCATACGAAAAAAGCTTAAATCTGTGCCCAAATTCTTCACTAGCCAATCCCAGTGCGCCACCATCCACTCCCATGTTAGGCGTCGGGCATGGCGGTTTGCGAAACTGTAGGCAATCCAGTAGGGAGCGTCTTGTAGGCGGACATCGGGGGTGGTGATGTGGGCTAACGCCCGGTGGATGAGCTCAGGTTGCTCAAAGCCAGTCAAAGCGCTGGCCAGTGTTACTCGTTCCTCGCTGTTGCTACTGGTATTATGCATCATAAGGAGCTTGTCGAAATCGATGTCGTTGCCGGTGCGGGCTACAGTGCCATAGATGACGCCACGTAAGTCAGGGTGCAGATCTTCCGGCTGCTTCATGGCCTCAAAACGACGCTGGGCTTCAGTTACCACCTCGGGGTTTTCGCCGTACGAACTGAGGCCAAGAATGGTAGGCCTCAGTAACCGGTCGAAGTGACTGTCGTGTGGTTTTTCTTCCCAGCCGAGACGCTGAAATTGCTTGACGGCTAGCTGACGGACAAACGGTTTGAGGCCCTGACGGACTTGGTCATCATCCATAACCACTCGGATACTACCAATACCACCGGCGATGACATCCCAAACGAC
>CAYTRU010000099.1:0-3194 GCA_964440265.1 uncultured Candidatus Saccharibacteria bacterium
GCCGCTGGCGGCTTGTTTGGTTGGCGAACCACCCGAGCTGCCAACAACCGAGACCGTACTAACAGCGCCATGCTGCTCGGTAATTGCCACCACGTCTTTGGCGGCAGCTAGGGCGCTGACTGTACCATCTTTTGATCCATATATCTTCTGTAGGTTACCTGAAACGGTGCCAGCATAGACGCTACTGCCGTTACTGATATACACCGCTCCCGAACTAGCTATATCATAGCTAAAGTCGGTATTTTTATCGGTCTGAAAGGGGAGAGCAAAACGAGATAAAACCCCATCCCTGATTATATATAAATGGTTATCTTGGTCATTTCCCAGGCCCAGCGCCGGGTTTGCCCAGCGCGCAGTCTCTAGTACTACCGGAGTGTACTCGGCTACCGCTTCGTTTTGGTTGTTGACCGTGGTCAAGCCACCGGATAGGTCGAGAAAGACCAAGTTTGCTTTATCGACGGCTAAAGAATCGGCTTCGTTGCCGTACACTGGTTCGGGGCTGAGCTTTTTAGTTGTCAGTTGTAGGTCTAGGTTTGGGTGCTGTCCAGCCTTGAGAACCACCACCTTATCAATAGTCGCCGACTGACTATAAGCAGTCACCTTATAGGTGCCGGGCTGTAGCCGAACAGATAGCCTATGTTCGGCTTCCTGAGTAGAGTTTGCACCACTACTCCTAGAGCCATCAAGCCGGACGATCTTTACAAAATTCCCTTCACCGCTGACACTGGCGGTCACGACGCCTGAATTTATAAAACCGTACACCTTGAGCACACCGAGTACAGCACCCAGACCGAGGACGAGGCAGAGGCTTATTTTTATAGTCGTGCGAACGGAAATTTTCATGAATGGTTACTGAATTATGCTAGCTTTAGGGCTGATCGGTGTATTGTAGTCTGCTCCATCGACCACCCAGTTAAAGTTGAATTCTGACGGCCAGAAACCCTCCTTTTCTAAGGTGTCGCCTACAGCTGCTTCCTGTTGTGAGGAAGGTGTATCGGTGAGATAGAGATTGACGGCCGGTGCGTTTAGGTCGGCTACGTCTAGCCACCAGTTGCCGTTTGGATCGCTGTCTTTGCGGACGTCATACTTATCTATCGGACGATAGTTTTTTGGATGAGGAGTAGCTGGCCAAGAGGCAAGGGTGTTCTCCAGGCCCACTACCCAAAATTTACTCTCAAGCTTGAATAAGAAATCACCACTGACTAGTGGTTTCTCGGTCGGGCCACTTATGCGATGTATGCCCTGACTATCAACCGTGCTGATTGATCCATCCTGTGAGGAAAAAACTGCTTTATTGCTTCCGTCGGCGTAGAGTGTTACTGGTAGAGAGTTGATTTTTTTGTCTAGCAAAACCTGCTGGCCCCTGAGTAGTACTATTTTTTGTGTGATTGCAACTGGTGTATCCGAGGTGTGACCTTCAGTGGCATCGGCTTGAGTAGCCGTAGCCGGTGTTTCATTAACCAGTAGCGTACCGTCTTCGTACACCTGGTAGGAAATGGTTCCGTCGCTTTCATATATTTTTTTGTCTTGAGAACCGCTGAGGCTGACGGATCTCAAAGATTGTTTGCCGCTGAGCCGGGTGAGCACATAAAAAATCGTGTTGCCACTGCTGGTAATGTCGCTAATATGGTCTTCGCTACTAGCTAATTTCTTGGCGGACTTATCACTAATATTAAAAAGGGTCACTTGGTTAGCCGAGCTGTCGGCAATCTGTAGTTGGACACAGGCTAGTAAGTTGTCGCTGATCTGTATCATGGAAGTACAGCTGTCGATACCGGCAAAGTTCAGCAGCTGGTACTGCTTGGTCGTAAAATCATAGCGCCACCAGTGTGGTGCGTCGGCCTGGACGCCCAACTGCGTAGCTGCAGTAGTTATATCGTCCCGATCGGTCGGTCCGGGGTTGGTTTGGAATACCACTGCATTGGTACTCCAACTGAGTGCGGTTACACCGCTGTGGATATAGAGATAGTCGCTCAGGCGTTCAATCTTCCCATTTGCCAGACTGTATTTCGCAAAAAATGAGCCGCTCGAAAAGTACAGATCGTGGCCGTGCAGCCAACTGTGCTGCAAGTTTGTCGTCACTTTTTGGTAGTTTCTGGTTTCCTTGTGATGATTAAAACCAAACACCAATACCACTAGCATAGCTATAACAATTACACTACCTACGACCAGGATTCTTCTATTCTTCATTATGCAGCGCCTCCTCAACTGATTGCGGATAGTAGCCTGTGGTTGGGATATCGGAGCCTGGTCCAGCCACCACTTGCCACCCTCCCGATTTTACCTGCAGTACGGCCTTACCTTTGCCGACATCGGTGTCAAAAGCTACCGCTGCCCATTGGTAGTTTTCACAGTAGGTTACCTGCAGGTTTTGAGCTTTAAACAGGCAGTCGGCCGTGGCATTAGATGTCGCACACAGCGCCGTGGCTATGCTCTGTTTATTGTATAGCAAATAGTTGAGGTCCAGCTGCTCGTTTTTGTTTTGCGCCAGAGTAAGCGTGTCGGTTAAGGTGATTCGCTGTCCCTCGACTACTGCACTCGCCCGGTAATGGTAAATGCCAGCCGGTAGGTCGATTACTCGCCCGATACTACCGATGTTATACACGCTGTCATTGAGCGCCAATCGTAGCGGTGGCAGATCAGTGTGTACGGTAATGCTGCTCTGGCTACTGCTGTGCGGGCCCAGCAGCGATACGAACAGCACCCCGAGTATAAGTATCCCGCCTGATACCACAGCCAAGATTTTGTTATTACGGTGTTTCATGGGGTGCTCCCCAGCTTATTGGCTAAGTCGCCTATGGTGCCGTTGGCGCTTCCCGGACCGATGTAGCGATAGAATTTTGTATAGTCGGTGGCCTTGGCGTCAGCACCATACAAATCTGTTCCGGGTGAGTGGGCACCGAACTCGTGTAGCAAGCCGGCCCCCTTGTTTTGTGTGATGAACTCCACGTGTTCCTCCCTCCAGCCGATGTCACCGGCTTGTACAAATGTAGGATCTACTTCCTTGAAATTGGGGTTTTTGGGCACATCCTGCGTCACAAAGCTGCCTACATCATAGCCGTAGACCTTCCAGATGATGTACCGTACGAAACCACTGCAATCGGCCGTGCCGCCTTTGTCGGCGAATTGTTTGAGCTCGGATAGCGGTCCGTGGAGCCCACCCAGCACGTAGGTATATTTTCCGTTGTTGTCTT
>CAYTRU010000100.1:0-3135 GCA_964440265.1 uncultured Candidatus Saccharibacteria bacterium
ATGTCAGAAAGACCTCGTGGGGTTGCACCATACTCAGGCCAGCGACGGTCGCATACATCGGCTTGTCTGCCCCACTCGGCGGCTGTAAACCTTTGTAGTTTAAGTATTGCCAAGGATCGGTGTGACGGGCCGCCATACGCAAGCTTTGGGTCAGGTAATCGCTGAGGCCTGGGATGTTAGCACCTCCACCGAGGGTGATGATCTGGTTAATGGGTCGTTCTGATCCGTAGCGCTCTTCGTAATAGCGCAACATACGGTGAATTTCTTTGGTGATTTCCTGAAAAATTGGTTCCAGGGCACGAATAATCTCAGCTTGCCTCTTGCTAAGGCCAAGGCCATAGCGGGTCTTGATGAGGGCGGCTGCTTCTAGGCTGACATTTAATTTTTCTTTGATAGTGCGTGTGAAGATTTCGCCTCCGCCTTGAACGGTACCAGTAACCAGCGTATGTTTATCAAAAATACTGATATCAGAGGATAATGAACCAAAGTCAATGATAAAAGTTGCTTCGTCACTGTTACTATCAAGTGAAAAAAGGCGCCCGGATGAGCTCAGGGTGGGCTCTATAAGTACGGTCTCTAACCCCATAATCTGGCCTAGGTCCAGGTATGAGTCAACAATCATGCGAGGTACAGCGACGACAAAAAGCTCAGTGCCATCTCCGGTCTCTCTGACAATCTCGTAGTCGAGATAGAGTTCCTCTAGTGGTATGGAGATATATTGCTCGGCTTCCAGTTCAACGGCTTCTTTTAGTTCAGCCGGCTGTAATTTTGGTAACGCCAGCGAGCGGGTGAAGGTCCGATACGCCGGTATGGCGATAGCTGCTCGGCGGGTCGTAATGTCGCCGATGAGGTTATTCTGGAAGAGCTTGAAAGCCGCTTCAGCTATAATTTCGGGTCGGACAACTGCACCATTCTGCTGGGCAGACTTATCGAAGCCAGTGGACCCGTAGCCGACAATACGTGGACGGTGGTTCTTTGCAGGCGACTGGGCTATCTGTCCCTCTATCTGCATAACTTTTAAAGAGCCATGGCCGATATCTAGACCAAACAGCGGCTTATCGTGGAAGAAGTTAGAGATTTTAGTGGTTTTCATGCATGCTGCCTACCCGGCATTTATGGTTATGCTTATTATAGCAGGCGTAGCCATCACCTTAGCCTATTTTTACTGACGTCGATAACCTTTGATTACCCAAGTAGTCTGCGGCACCCCGGCCGAGGCGCCAAATGTGATGGTTCCTGTGTTTGTCAGTTTGACGGTCTGACCGATTAATGCGCCGATTTGGCCACTATTTTGAACTTGTACCTGCGACCAATAGGCATAAAAGGTAGTGTTCGCTGCATCACCGGAGTTAGCCAGGTTAATAGTTGTAACTGAGCGAGAGGCTGCCAGGTCGGTACCAGTTACTGTCGTGCAGTCTGGCGAGCAACCAGCAGTACTATAAAATGTGAGCATCTGGAAACCAGTATTACTAGCATTTGATACCAAAGCGGAAGCATTGGCCAGGCTCAGCCCGGCCGCGGCATCAATCATAATGTTGGGCCTAGTCGTGCCGACAGAATCTGCAACTATTATCTGGCCTTGATTTGATAAGCTCAATGAGCCAGTAATCCAGACGTTCCCTTGGACTGTTACCTTGCACTGATTACTAATGGTAACATCCCCCGTTATTTTAGTATTTGCAGCCCAGGCACGAGTCTGACTACCTGAACACGAAGCAGCAGTGCCGGTGATAGTAGTGGCCACAGCGGCTTTCTGAGCAGCCCGGTCGTATGTTGGCAAGACAACTGGCGCTACGGTGCCAGCTGTCAAGCCTGGATTTGTCATGCCGCTACCACTTGTTTGGTTTGTGGCAGTCACAGTGCCATAAATGTGAGCCGTATTATTAATCGTTATGGGTTGACCATTTTCACCACTATTGCAGACTCGCGGGTAACTTGAGTCTGGTGGATTTGGACAGGTCTGGTGAGCAACTTTGACATTCAGGGAGTTGGTACTAAGGCCAATTTGAGCTGAATTTGACATGTTTATTTCACCGTTAACAAAGACATCACCACCTACGATCTTAGAGGAGTTACTCATAAATAAACCGCCCTCGCCACTGACTAGACTAAGCGAACCCGTGGTGACGGGGCGAAGATCAACATTTATAGCCACTGACTTAGTGGCAGTTGTAGCTGAGGCTGGCCAGTAGGTCTTGCCGGTTACGGCAATAGTTTTAGCTGTTGCATTGCCAGTCACAGTGGCAATGAAAGTAGTGCGTAGTCTGCTATCACTATGAAGGGGGACTTCGATGCCAGTACCAGTCCAGGTGTTATCCTGGCTAAGCTTTTCCACCGCGTAATCAGCCCCGGCATCGGCCGCAAGTTGCGCTTCTGTGTGACGCTGATCAAATCCGGCTATCTGGAAGCTGGTCAATGACAGGCGCGTATAATACAGGGTGACCAAGATCAGGAAGGGTAGTGTAAGCAAAAAAACTAGTAAGATAGACCCGTTATTATTTAGTTTTATAGCCTGTTTCATAACTAAAATCTGTTCCTAAGTGTAACCTGAAGCGTAGTAGTCAGCGTAATTGGACGAGCAGGGTTGCTACGCTGCATCGTAAGAGTGATTTTGACAGATCGCGCTAAGGCAGGTGTCGTGGTTTGTGCATTATCTTGATCATACAAAGTGAAGTCCATGCTACTTACATAGCTTGCGAGCTGTATATCCGCCGTACAACTTGCAGTTGCTAGATTAGCTGGACATGTGGTGTGCAGGCTACTGCCTGTTGCGCTCGTGTTCGCTATTTTGCGCTCCATGAGGGTACTGCCGTCTTTATAGTAGACTAGTTCGTTCATATACGGGCTACCAGTGTTAGGGTCAATGATGTAGGCACGAGATGCGTTAAGCGCAGGTACAGCGATGATAATAACGAATGCTGTGTTACTAGTGTTCCAGCCCCCGGCTGGAGCATGGGGATCGACAAGCTGACTAGTTTGTCGTATACCATCACCAAAACGAATATTTTCTACGGTGCTGCGTAGCAGGTTCTGCGAATCAACGGTTATCTCCGATAATTGGTTTGTCCGATTAATGACGACAAAAAAGTTTGATGCCATACCGATAAACACTACACCAATGATAGCCATAAGACT
>CAYTRU010000101.1:0-3121 GCA_964440265.1 uncultured Candidatus Saccharibacteria bacterium
TATAGCACGTAGTTTAAAACATACCTTAATTTTGCTCAAAATCACCAATAGCCACACCGAGCCTGGCACATGCCAAAGGAAAGCCTGCCAATATGCGGTCGTAATATGGCAAGGCGCTCAAAGCAATGGCTAGGGCGTCACGGTCGAGCTCCGGCTTGCCAGCTTTGATAAAGTCGATAGCTAGATTAACCAATGGTTGTGCGACTGAGGCTGCCAGCCGGGGTTCTTCCGTCAAAGCTACAAATCTCTCTCCGGCGTACAGTAAGGCTTGGCGATCCTGGGCTTGTGCGGCCGTATTGATGAGTAAGCCCGTAGCCTGAGGATAATAGAAGCGCCTCTCGACGCCATGCATGACAAGCTCACGCACTCGGTCACCGGCTATGACTATGCCGACTGCACGCTGCAATTTAATCACTTTGCTAGCAGCGTCAAGGGTGTCTAGATCAGACCAGTGTTCACTTGCTCCAAACTTAACCTCAAGTTCTGCTCTGGCCAGAGTCTTATCAATTGTGGTAATGGCTTGGCTTGACCTGTCACGTTTCGAGTCTCGCGTACGCTGTTGCTGTATCTCTTCCGCTTCTTCGCGCCTCAAAGCTTCAAAGGCGTCGACCTCTTCCGTACCGTCGGTATCATCAAGCAGCCTTGCGAGGAAGTCATCAAGCTCGTCTGATACTTGGGTCTCGGCTCTTTGTTGCCTGGCTGCTTCGCGGGCCGCAGGATCGCGGATGAGTAAAAACTTACGCTCCAAAAACGTACGACGGTAGTCTGAGGGCTCAGCGCTTATGATGGACTGGGCTTCTTCTAGTAATATTTCAGCAATCGTACCCGGGGGCTGATGCATGAGACTCTCAGTCACATCCATGGTCTGCTGAACGCGCTCTAGGTATCCGGTAGCCATATTATTACGGATAGTACCACATTATTAAAGATTATGCAAAAAAGGGCATTGATTTCATAAGCAGTACATGGTACTTTATTGTTATCATGGCAGTCACGTATGAAGCCCCAGAGAGGGCCTCAGCTTTAGTTAGTGATCTGTTAGAAGCTGCTACTAGCAGCGGCAACAAAAGAGATAGACTGTTAGCACTCATCGCGGCAAATAGACTGGATGCAGTTGACGGCGCACATCGTGGACGAATAGTAGTCAGTAGCTTGATGCGTGATATCGGAGCACAATTGATACAACCTACCACTCCCAGGAATGACGTATCATCTATAATGAAGCTAAGGTCGCGATCAATGATGGCGGCAACCATGCGTGAAGTTTCTGTGGCTCTTGGCCCCGAGATCGGGCCTAAGGTGTTAGTCGGGGAGCTAGTGAAACCAGGTCATCCTACCGTGCTCATAACAGATAATGGTGAAGAAGCTCTAGTGCCTATGAGAAAGCTTGAAGCAGATTTTGGACTGGCCCATGGCGAGCTGGATGATGACGCATACTTGTCTGCATCATTTCCCTATGTAGTTATCGCAGCAGGAAGCCCTGGTAGCATAAGAAACTTCAATATGGCAATTGATGCTGTAATCTGTGGCCCACAATTAAATCCTGACGCCGACATGGCATTGGTTTAACCCCATGCTATTATTTGTGAATGCCCGGTGTTATCGCCTATACAGTTCCGAATAGGTCAAACCCATCTGCCTTAGCGTCCGGACAGAGCTTTGACAAGGTAGTTCGCCTAGACACGGCAGACGGGCGTGTACTACAAGTACCACCGACTCTCACCACTCATGCCTATGATGGTTATGCTCCAGAGCATGTCCGTAGGCTACCGCTTCCCTTTGATGCCACACTCTCCCAGAGACTGGCCGATTTTTTTGAAAACCAGCTGCTGGCTTGCCTGGATGTGTCACCCGCTATGGAGCTATTCGACTGTCACGGGTTTGGGGATTTGATGCAAGGGACGATGACTGCTACGACGCGACACAATCTCTATTCGCGCCGCAGAGCAGAAGTGGTCATAGAACGTGGTACTAGGATTGACCCGTCAGATCTCAGAATGGGTCAGCTGGCTGTCATCGGCGGTATCGATGCTGAGGGTACGCTCGCTGACCACTCCCTGATTAACCTGGATGGTATTCTTGGTCTGCAGATCTTGGGCAACCATGGGCCACTAGTAGTTATGGAGCATACTGCTACTTTACAACACTACAGGGCAATATCATGTGGACGCCTTACCATACCCGAGAGCGAGTATGGCATGCACGCCGCAGCCTAGCGTGTTATTTACCCGAGGCGAGCTTCCATCACAGCTTACCAAAGCCGACTAGGCTATGGTCCCCCGCAGTAATCGATTGTGTATCAAGTCGCAGCCTGCCACTCTCATTGCCACCGATAGTAGTCATCTGCTTGCCGCTCACCTGAATAACCAGCGCGACATGCCCAGTACTAAGTAGACCAAAAGTATGCTTGCCGATATAAAATGCCACATCTCCCGGTTTTGGCTGGTACTCATTGGCAGTAGCATAGCGTCCCTGGGCCTGGTAATACTCCTGCAAAGTGTATACCCCAGGTATGCGCCAATTGCCGGAATTAGGATTGCGATAGACGTTGTGTGACTGCTCCATTACCCAAGATACAAAATCGGCACACCATGCTTCTTTTACACTCTGAGTGTATTGCAGTACCGTTTGGTCATAACTAATCGGGTGTTTGGCGTACTCAGTGCGTGCGATATTGATAATACGTACTTGCTGAGCGCTAAGTCCGGCAGTATGAATAGTCGGAAACGGTGCGTTGGCCTCAGATGAGAGGCGGGCAGTGATTGTGGTGACTGCGGTTCTGATGCTATGCCGCACTGGCGGTATAGTGTAGGCAATTATACCTAGCACGCAGATCGCAACTACTATGCTGCCAGTAATCTTAGTCTTGCGTTTCATGCAGACCAAGTATACAAGTTATTTCCCTCCGATAGAGCGCGATAATCGACTAAGATAACGACCCATACTCGAGCTTTTAGTCTGTTTGCCCTGGTGGAGTGGGATTTGGAGTTACCACAACGGGTGGATTTGGCTGTGGCGTAGGTGTGGGAGCCGGGGTTGGCGTCGGTGCTGGAGTCGGGGTGGGTGTGGGCTTTGGTTTGGTTACTGGACGGTAAGGCTGCGGAGTCGGGGTGGGTGTGGG
>CAYTRU010000102.1:0-3109 GCA_964440265.1 uncultured Candidatus Saccharibacteria bacterium
GACACCAGGTTTTCATCCTGGCAATCGGAGTTCGATTCTCCGCGGGATCACCAAACCAAGATTCTATGAAACAATCTATCGCCACCAGCACCCCTCAATCGTTTAGCCAAGGATTTCTGGAAAAACTTCGATTTTTGCTGGTCGGTTGTTTGAATACTGGCATCGACTTTTTTCTTTATAACATTTTGATAAAGACTGCTCATTTTCCACTTGTCCTGGCAAATATCATCTCGACTTCTGTGGCCATGGTGGTGAGCCTGCAACTTAATAAATACATAGTATTTCGCGATACAGATCCGCTGACTCGGCGACAACTTAGCTTGTTTTTAGGGGTAACCTTGGCTAGCTTGTGGCTGGTACAGTCGGTGATTATCTGGCTGCTCACCAAGGAGTTTCCTGTGCCGCTCACTACTTTTGCTCACGAGTTAGCTCATCACGGTCTATCGCAGGTGGTGTCGGAGAGCTTTCTACGTGATAATATAGCCAAGATTATCGCCACTGTTGCTTCATTAATCTGGAACTACTATTTTTATAAAAGATTAGTTTTTAAAAAACATGACTAAGCCACGTCTCTCTCTGATCATTCCGGCCTTGCGCGAGGCCCAGATCATTCAAGCAAATCTGCAAAAGATCGCAGACTTTTTACAGGCAAATGGCCTGCACGAAACAACTGAGGTCATCGTCGTAGCTGCCACTGCTGGCGATAACACCGCCGAGCTGGCTGGTGGGCTGAAGGACCAGTTTCGTCACTTTCAGTTGATCACGCCACCGCAAAAAGTCGGTAAAGGTCGCGATGTCCGCTTGGGTTTCCAGGCCGCTAGTGGTGAGTATCAGATTTTCATGGATGCTGACTTAGCCACACCACTTCCTCATGTGCTGGAATTGCTTAGCTTGCTAGAGCAGGGAAACGATATGGCGATTGGCATACGGCCATTGGCAAAAATCCACCATGGCTTGCGGGCCTTTATCTCACGCTTCGGGAATCTGTTGACCCGAATAGTGCTCGGTACTGCTGTTACTGACACCCAGTGTGGCTTTAAGGGTTTTCGACGTGATATGGCGCAAGCTGTGTGCACCCGTCAAACGGTGCTAGGGTGGGGATTTGATATGGAGCTGATACTGATCGCTAGACTGCATGGTGCACGAATCGCTCAGTTAAAACTGTCAGATTGGCACGACCCTCGTCAAACTGATCAGTTCACGCACGAAAAACGTGTCGGTATGGGGGCAGCGATCAGTACGTTTCGGGAGCTACTCATGATAAAATGGCGTGCATGGCAAGGCAAATACCGATGAAACAGTTAGCACACTATTGGCGGCAGCGGGTATGGCTGGATTATGCCTACTTGGCCGCTCTGCTAACAGTCTTTTTGGGACTTGCGCTGCACAGTATTTCCCGCTGGAGTATTTGGTTTGATGAAGGCTTCGGTATTTATCTCACGAAGTTTAATATACTTGATATCGCACACTACACCGGCAGGGATGTACACCCGCCGTTTTACTATGTCGTTTTGAAGGGTTGGGAGATGTGCTTTGGCACCTCTGAGCTAGCAGTACGGTCTCTGAGTGTGCTGTTTGCCATGATCGCCATTGGTTTTGGCTTCTTTATTATTAGACGACTCTTTGGCCGACGGGCAGCCATCCTGTCGTTACCGATTTTAGTACTGGCACCGATGACAGTACGCTACGCCCAAGAGGCTCGTATGTACACCATGGCTATGGCTATCTGCGCGGCTGCGACCTATATTTTGATCCACCTACATCCGACGCCACCTGCTGACAAGCGGAAGGCAAATCGGCTGTGGCTGATCTATGCCTTGCTAGTGGCGGCTGGTTTGTGGACGCATTACTTCACGAGCCTGATCTGGATCGTGCACTGGGTGTGGCGCTATGTGACATTGCGTCAGGAGAACAAGGCAACGACTATGAGACGTTTCTGGGCTCGCGAGTGGGTAAGGTCATATCTTATTGCTGGCATTCTGTTTCTGCCATGGATACCAGCCTTAATTCACCAGTTCAACGGCATACAGGATGGATTTTGGATTGGACCGGTAAACGTCGGCCGAGTGATGGATGTCTTCTCGAACGCCCTAGTCTACCAGGCCAGCTGGCGCTTGAAGGAGTGGACAGCCATGCTATTTCTGGCAGTCTGTGTGCTACTCATAGTACTGGGCGTGCGTTTATACCGGCAATTGCCCGCTATAAGACGTCCGGGCTATCTACTACTTTGTTTGTATGCATTTCTGCCTATTGTGGTGTTAGCTGCTTTGTCACTGCCTCCGTTACGGCCAATTATGGTGGAACGCTACTTTTCGCACACCTTGTTAGGTCTGTACATGCTTTGTGGCGTGATAATCACGCTCTATGCGTGGCCGCGGCGGGCCAAACTGTGGCGCAGTCTGAGCTATATCGGCTTGCTGATTACGCTCGGTTTTGGGGTGACCAATGTCTACACTCTAGGTAATTTTAACAACTATACGCTGGGTCAACCTAGCGCCAAGCAAGCTATGCAACTAGTTGCTCAACACGCAATGGGTCACGAACCAGTTATCGTCCAGGGGGCTTACGCCTTTTATGAAGTTGTGTACTACCAGACAGCCGAGCACCAAGTTTATATCTTTGATGGCGCACATAATTTCCGTGGCAATGTTACTGCCATGATTCGTGATCATGAGCCGCACAAGGTCAAAGATCTCAAAGCCTTTGCCCAGGCGCATCCCTTTGTCTGGTTTATCGGTGGCAAAAACGATGCTGCCATCCAGTCGCTTTTTCCTGATTGGCGAATTGTAGAAAGCTTTCAAGTCAATCTCCAGCATGGTTCTCACGTCACATTATTTGCAACTCAGCCCTAGCCTAAGCACGGGATTTATCAGACAGACGTAAATCCTACACCGAAACCTGCATTATTAAATACAGGCAAAGTATGGTATAATCAACATATTATGAGAAAGTTTCTGCCTGTATTTGCGATAGTACTCATAGTAATTACTATCTTTGGGACTATCTATATGGCTATACAGCAGGGTCAGCGTAGTGATGCTAATTATCCTCAGATACAGCTGGCCGAAGATATGGCCGCCAGCTTAGATCGCAAGGAACCGCCACTTAT
>CAYTRU010000103.1:0-3065 GCA_964440265.1 uncultured Candidatus Saccharibacteria bacterium
TCACACAACTAGCTGTAGGCAACGACAGCCGCTACGTCTACCTGGCTTTCCGGACAGATGATGGGGGTGGAATTGCCCGGGTAGGACTTCAGTCACAAAAAGTAGCCGATGCTACCTATAAGCTTAATGATTTGTTTCCTAAAACTGTCGATGGTTGCGCCCTAGATTATCTAAATTTCTCGTTTCCGGCCGTATACTTCGTGCCATTTTCGAACTCCACCGCTGTGGCCTGCGAGGCTACTGCCCGAAATGATCTAGGACAGGGTAGTGTGGGGCCTGACGACTTTCACTATATAAACGGACCTGTTGTGAAAACCATGGCTGCGCTAGGGATACGACAGGAAGAATAGGCTAGCTTAAAACCAGCGGGATAACGTGCGCTTGCTGGGTGAAGTGTTGGACTACAAGATCAGCATCGGTGGTAGTTATAAAGGTTTGGTAAGGTGCTACGTAATCGACCAGAGCCTGTCGGCGTTTGCCGTCGAGCTCAGAAAAGACATCGTCTAGTAGCAATAGGGGTGGTTGGCCATCGCGGGCAGCCTGCAGGAGCCGAAGTTCAATAATTTTCAGCGCTAACACAGCAGTGCGGGTTTCGCCCCGAGAAGCAGTATCGGCAGCGGGACGATTATCGAACGAGACTATTAGATCTTCACGGTGAGGACCACTACCAGTAAAGCCCCTCTGTTGGTCGTCAATCTGGGCGGTTTCTAGTTTTTTCAGGAAACGGCTTTCATAGCTATCAGCCGGCCACCGGTGGCCATAAGTGACAGTCACAGTGGTTACCGTGCGTGAAAGTTCCTTGTATAAACTGGTAATTTCGTTATTTAAGTGAGAGACCAGCTCGGCTCGAGCGCGCACCACCACACCGGCCAGCTGAGCGAGCCGGACATTCCAGGGGAATAACTGGGCCTGTGACGCCAGCGTAGAACGCTTGAGTAGGCGATTGCGCTGGAGGAGTGCTCGTTTGTAGTCACGGCGAGTTTGAGTATAGCCTAAGGTTATTTGTTCTAGTAGGTCATCTAAATAATCCCGTCGCCGTTCAGGCCCACCACCGAATAACAATAAGTGATTTGGCTCAAATAGTACGATCGGTAGGGTGTGTCCATGAGTAAGTCGCTTAAAAATTCTACCATTCAATTCATAGGACTTAATAGGCTCTGGTAAGCTCTGAAGTTTTACGCTTCGTTGGCCGCCCTCTTCACTATGGCAGTCTAGTCGTGCCCAAGGCTTACCAAACTTGATTAAATCTTGATCGCGAACCCGATAAGACGCGCCACGTGCCAGTACCAAAATTGCCTCTAGTAGATTAGTCTTACCGCTACCGTTCGGCCCGACAATAATGTTGACGCTCGAGCTGAACTCAAACGAATCGTCGCTATAGGAGCGAAAGTTCTGCAGTCGCAGGTCTGTGATCATTTGTTTATTGTATAGTTATTTAACTTTTCAAGGGCATAACAATATGTAAGTAGTCGTTTGTAGCAGGGTCGCGAAGTAGGGTTGCTTCTAACTTTCCATTAAAACCAAACATCACCTCCTCACCCCCAAGGGCACCTAAAGCGTCAAGTAAATACCGGGAGTTTAATGTAATACTACCGCTACCAGAAACCTTAGCTGGGGCGGTGGCAGTATTCTCACCCAACTGCGAAGCTACGGAGCGAATACTCAGTTGGCTTGCTGCCTCATCGAGCTCTAAGGTCACACTGCCAGCGCTTTCACGAGCAAATAGGCTAGATACTTTTGTGATATTAATTAGATCAGCCCGCTTTAGAGTAGCTTGCGCACTAAATGTTTTCGGTATTAATTTATGGTAATCAAAATACTTGCCGTCAACCAGCCTCGTCACTAATTCAATATCACCTACTTGAAATAAGGCTTGCTGATCGTCATGGGTCACTCGCACTTCGTCGTCATTATCGCCAAGCACCCTTAGTAGATCATGCATGGCTGAGGCTGGAATAAGTAATTGTATTTCTTGCTTATTTCTGCCGAGCTGCTTCTCTGCTAAGCGAAAACTATCCGTGGCTACCATAGACAATTTACCGTTCAGAGCCTGCAAAAGCACACCTGTCAGTACCGGCCTAGTTTCGTCTCCGGAAGCCGAAAACACCACTTGTTGTAAAGCTTTTTTAAATAATACACCGCCTATCGCCCAGTTTTTCCCTACAGTAATTGCTGGCATGACCGGAAAATCATCAGCCACAATACCGTTTACTACTGACTGGTATTGTGTAGTTGTCACATGGAGTTTTGTCTCCTGTAGGTCTAGTTCGATCACCCCTTCCGGCAAGCTACTAACAAAATCCTGCATAAGTCTAGCTGGTACGGTAATTGACCCTTCTTCATTAACTTTAGCACCTATGTAATGGGTGATAGCAATATCAAGATTAGTAGCCGATAAACTTAGTCTGTTATTTCGGGTTTGTAAAAGCACATTCGCTAAGATAGGTAGCGTACCTCGACTATTCGCTACTCGTGCGACAGAATTTAATGCTCGGTTTAAGTTTTCTTGAGTAACTTGCAGCTTCACAGCATACCCTCCTGTAATAGTAAGTAATTATTAGGTAAAAAATTCGTGATCGTTGTTATAGGGCCTGGGGATATTGTGTAAAACCACCGATTTAACAGAGATAAAATAAACGTACAGCTATGAGGAAGGTTGTGGGAAAAAACCAAGAAGCAGGAGGTATAACCGACTCGTCTACACACAGTATGTGATAACTTTTTTGGAAGGCCTGCGCAAAACCCCACTACATATACACAGAAAAGCCACACCATACGCACAACCATCCCCAACCAAACAAGAGACCTATACATAGAGATGTTCCTTGATTTCAGCAATCGCCATTCGCAACGAGGCATCTGAACGCGACTCGTTATCAATCTTGCTTACAGAGTGAATTGCAGTCGTATGGTCTTTACGCCCTAGTTCACGGGCAATTTTCGGAAAGCTAAGTTTTAGATCGTTTCTAAGGATATACATGGCGATTTGGCGAGGAACAACGATGTCTTATCGCGCTTCGGTCCTAATATAACTTCTACAGAGATTTGGAAATGCCGGGCCGTAC
>CAYTRU010000104.1:0-3049 GCA_964440265.1 uncultured Candidatus Saccharibacteria bacterium
AGGCAAGGACAGCTCCTACTAGGTGCGTAAAAGACATAGACCCCTTAATAATCGGGTAACTAGCGACAACTCCTAATAAAGCCGCCAGATTGGCAAGGCCAGTCAAGGCGGCAATGGCCATAAATTTCTGCCAGTAGACGCGGCTGCGTGAAACTGGTTGAGCCAGCAAACTCTGCAAATTGCCGCGGCTTTCATCACCAACCAGCAGGCTAATGCCCAAGGAGATCCCCATAATTAAGGTCAGCAGCGGTATGCGCATGGCAAAAATTTGCTGACCGACAAAACCCGGAATGGTTTTAAGCGAGGCCACCGAGCCGACAATATTTTGTAAAGACTTGGGCAAGGATTTGACAGCGTCGCCAAACCCGCCAGCTTGGCTAAAAGACGGATAAAACGACATCGTGAGTAGTGTCATGGCAAAAATTCCCATAAACCAGGCGGCGAGCGTCCATCGTTTTTCATAGATGGTTTTCGAGAGGATATTTTTAAGCACTATTAGATCCCTCATAGTATTCAAGGAACATTTCTTCCAGGTTGGGCTCAGTGATGCGTAGATCGCGCGGCGGGTGTTTGGCCAGCCAGGTGAGGAGCGGACCGGGATCGCCAGCTAATTGAAGGGTGATTGTCTGTGGTAAAACTTCCAGTTTGCGAACGCCGGCCAGTTTTTTGAGCTCTTTTGTAGCTGGGACTTTTTGGTAGTGTAAGCGGACATACTTAAAGGATTGAGCCATGAGTTCGCTGAGGTTTTGAACGCGTTGCAATCTGCCTTCACGGATAAAGCCCACTCGGTCACAAATGCTTTGGACCTCGGCTAAAACGTGTGATGACATAAAAGTTGTTTTGCCCCGCTGAGCGTGCTCACGAATAAGTTGGTTAAATTGGGCTTGCATGAGCGGATCAAGACCGCTTGTCGGCTCATCCAGAATAAGAAGATCTGGGTCGTGCATGAGAGCAGCCACTAAACCAATTTTTTGGTGATTGCCCCGTGACAGGTGTGCAATTTTACGATTTGTTTCGCACTGCAGTTGCTGAACGAGTTGGGCTAGCCGATCGCGATCGACGTGCTTGTTTAGATTGGCAATGTAAGTTAAATACTGTTCGCCAGTTAGTTGGTGGTCGAGAGCCATATCGCTCGACAGATAGCCAACTTGCTGATGCACGGACACGACGTCACGGTGACTATCAAGGCCAAGAACCTGTATAGTTCCATTAGTAGCATGGATAAAGTCCATAATTAGGCGGATAGTAGTGGTTTTACCAGCACCGTTTGGGCCCAAAAAGCCAAAGACTTCACCGGGCTGAATGGAAAGTTTTAGGTCTTCAACGCCACGGCTCTGGCCGTATAGTTTGGTTAGCCCCTTGAGCTCGAGAGCACTAGTCGCCATGTGCGAACTTCCTAAGCAGCAGACTCAATACCAAACTACCACCTAAGGCAATAAACCAGCCGCTTACCACGATCCAGGTCAGCTGCTGTTCGCGGACTTCAACCTCGCGTAAGCTACGCCCCGCCAAGACGAAACCCGCACCGGTATTGGCCCCCGAATAGGGTTTGACGACAATGGCATAGCGAGCTCCATTACCTGGCTCCCAGGTGATCTGGTCCTCGTTGTGTTGTGTGGCATAGCTAAAGACGCCGCTAGGCAGCGACTCTAACGTAGAGACTGCGCCAGCCGACGCCGACGCCGAAGTGGCTAGTACTTTATGCTTGCCGTCATAAATCACGACAAACGGAGCCAGGCTGCTTGTGATGTTAACTTTGGGGATAGTAACCGAGAGCCGGTAATTGGCTGAAGCAGCATAAACATTAGCTGCCTGATCAGTGGAAATGACATCATTAAGTGACGGCGCGCCACGCAACGCTTCTACTGTGTCCTCAGCCAGCTGTACTTGCGGGTCATTGGCATTTTGACGATAGCTTTGCTGCACACTGCTATAGATGGTGCCAAAAACAACCGTTAGGACAAAAGCAATTATCATCCACTGCCTGAGATGACGAAGCAATGGCAATTTCATGAGTAGGCATTATACACTAGGAAACCGATGCTGCAGCTGGCGAAGAGTATGGTGTAGCCACTGTTTTAGCTGCTGCCCATATCGTTTAGCTAACCAGTTGATCAGCACATATCCGGCGACAGCATAGCTAGCACCTATAATGACGTCGATAGCATAGTGTTCGCCTTGGTAGACCGTGCCAACATAAATAAGTACGGGATAGATAAGCGATAACGCCGCCCATTTTTTGCCAAATAATCCGTAGACCCAAATAACAAAGAGCGTGGCATACGCGGCGTGAAGAGACGGCACTGCGGCCACGGGGTTTGGTGAAATTTTATTATAGATTGATGGAAAGTCGTGTAGTCCCATGGCGTACCAGACATGACTTGAGATGCGCGCCACGAATTCAATAACATGATTATCTGACGCCATCCAAGGTGGCGCAGCCGGAAAGGCCAAAAAGGTCAGAAAGCCAGCAAACGAAACGGCAAGATAGCTGCTGACATAGCGCCAGTAGTAGGGCTCACGTCGTTTCCAAATGAGCAAGGCAAGCACAATAGGCAGTACGAAATGCAGCATATAGGGAACGTAAAAAGCAAAGTCATACCACTGTACGTGGCCATGCCATAGCCAATGTTGTAGTTGGGTTGTTGGCAAGCTGCCAAATAGCCAGCGATCAGCGGCCGGCATCCAACTATAGTTAACATGATGATTCAAGTGGGGGACAAGTCCGCGAAATGACTCGTATACCAATAGCAGAACCACGAAGGGGAGCAAGCGCTTGAGGAGTGCCCAGCCTTGACCAAACATCATGAAAACAAAAGTTAAGAAAATCAGTAGCTTATCGGCCGTAGGGAAACTAGGCTGATGGATAAACACCGCAATGCAAACTAGCGTGCCTAGGAAGCCAATAGTCTGAGTAAGCTTTTTTTGCACAATGTTTATAGTAGCATTTGTATCTGGTGAAGCGCTGAGTATTCTTATATAATTCGAGCGTTCTAATGGCGAGTGGCCAAGCGGTAAGGCGCCTGCCTCTGGAGCAGGAGATCGAAGG
>CAYTRU010000105.1:0-3042 GCA_964440265.1 uncultured Candidatus Saccharibacteria bacterium
CTTCGGCTCGATACTCAAACGAATCGCGAATACGGTTGTCAAAGTAACTAAGACCGTAGCAACCAGTGTTGTCCGGGTTGTCCAGGCGACCGCCCAAGTAGCGGTGCAGGTCGCACAAGGCGTCAGAGTCGCTGCGGTGGCTGTATATCGGGTAGCAGTCAAAGTGGCTAACGTCGCCAGCGCAGTTCGCTCTGCTGCGATGACACCGACACTTGTGCGTGTTTCACCGCCAGGTATTAAATTCGGCGGCCAGGGAAGCATCCTTAATAGGGTGTTGAATGCGCGTGTCTCAGCTCCCAACGTCACATTCCCCTTAGTTGACAGCGTCAAAACAGCGGTCAAATTCATTAAGGGTAACCCAGCCGATGCCGCCAGTATGATCCCTGGACTTGGCCTGCCGTTTGATATTTATACGGCACTCCGGGATTGTAAGCGGGCACTAGTTTCTATGTGGTGCGGGGCTTCGGTTATTGGGTTTATCCCGGTTGCTGGGGATACTGTTAAGGCTGGGGTTAAGACTGGAGAGTTTTGCGCGAAAAACTGCGAATCATTTCGTTTATTGCTAAAGTACAACGAAGAGTTGTCAAAGAGTAAAAATAAAGAGCAAGTAGAAGCGGCAGCAAAAGCAATTCGCCAGAACTCACATAATAACTACTCCATAACTGATCTTGCTCTAATATCTGGCCAAGATCAACGCCTATTGAAACATGGACTTGATGGTGATGAGTATGGAGGCGCACATTTTTTGCATAGTAACGAACAAAACTTCTCTATAAAATATATGGCGAGTCCTGCAGATGCTAACGGAGCGACAAAATTTAATATTCAAATGACCAATAGTCCCCAGACAAAACCATCCACTTTCTTTCCAGCTTCGTATATGGCACAAGATGTAGCTATCGCTGTTAAGCAAGCCAGGGCAAATATGCGAACAAGTCTGGAGCCTTACGTCAGTATCGGTTATGATAATAAGGGATTGCCTATCGCAATTGATTATAAAAATTCTCATAATCCTGCAGCTCCCGACGCGTTCTACCCAGTTCATTTAGATGACTTAAAGAGATATGTAAGTACGCCATAAGGAATAGTATGAAAGATAAGCCACAATACCCGGTAATCGTTATTCTTCAGTTCGATAAAGCTAAAACAATTTGCGCGAGGTTGAAGATGAAACCTCAAAATAAATTAGTCGAGGGGTTCATTAATTTTGAAATACGTGCTTCGGAAGCATACGAGACTAATTGGGTAGTAGATCATTTCATGCACGCGTCTAATGAAGGAAAGAGCTCCCTTATAGGTAATGATTGGTACGGGTTTAGTATTTCAGTAACTAAAGACAAGACCCAAGTTATGCAAAAACATGATAACGAGCCTGATGAGATTGTTGAGTACGATACGGGTGATCTCTATGAAACTATGCGTTGGTGGGGAGAACTGCAAAACGAGCTTCATTGGCACGCCAAACTTCACCAGCCTTGGAATGATATTCAAACAGTTCTGGAGGAAGGGGATGAAATCCCGTCCATCATCTACTGGGATCCTATAGCAAAAAAAATAATTACTAGCAAAGAAACTCTAGCCGATTTTGGCATAGAGCCTAATCGATCTGTGTTATAAACCCATTTCATATCTTTGCCTATTGCAAACAGATAACGAGATGAGCTAGGTCGAGGAATGCTTGCAGTATCCGCTTAGCCCGTCATTTTCAAGTATAACGAAAATGATATGAGTTATCATAAAACAAGTAATTTAGGAAATATCGTGGAAAGTACAGATTTTATTCCTCGCTACGCGCTAAACTTCTTTATAGTAAAACGGGTACTGCTCATATTTATGCATGCGTAGATAATGATAAAGATAAGCTTCTAGAGTTCGTTCTAAATAATGGAATTCAAGGGCCTCATGGATATCAATCTGATTTTTTAGTTAAGAGAAATTGATTATACAGGAACGGTTCAAAAAAGATGAGGTAGGAGGTCACGCAGAACGTTGGCATAGGGAAAAGTCTAATCATAAACTAGCCAAAGAGCTCGACGAGCACTCAAAACAAAATAAGGGACGTAACAAAGGAGCGGTACTCATTTATCAGAATGTGTCGCACATTCATTCCGCATGGATACATCCTGACTGGATAAATCTAAAAGAACGGCACCTACAGAAAAATCCCGAATCAGTAATATTAGTTCCCAGGCATGAGGAAAGCCTTGTGCAGGACTTCTGCTACGCACTATTAACCTGCATTACGCTAAAGACTGACACTGCGCTCACCGGCTAGCAATAATCCAGTAAATGCCTAGAATTCTAGTAAATAGTTATCTTAATCACAGCAGTATACTTAACACCACTACCATAGTTATTGCATGTAATACGTAAATCGTAAGTGCCGGGCGGCGCATCGTATGCAGATATATAACCGATATTCCATATTGAGCGTTTCTCGTCGTGGGTTGGGTTTTCTAGAGCGGGGTCATACCGTATGCTGACATGTATTTTCCCACAGCCCGTATCTCCAATGGGCATTGTCACGGCCTCGCCATCGACGGCGGCGGCTGTAAACGGTATGCCGCCCCTGCTAGGGATAGAGACCTGTCCGGGCGTAACGATAAGTTCCTTATAGGTCTCATTGGGGTAAAGCTCATAATAATTCTGACACGAGTTGATTCTGACCGGAGGAATAGTCGGGTTTTTGACGGTCGGAGCGACTGGTTTCATGGCGCTGCCCGGTTTTGAGGGCGCTGCACCAGCTTGAGCTGCTTGTGGTGAAGTTTTGGCGGCTTCGACTTGTTGCTTCGCCGTGGCTTCGGCTGCTACACGGTCAGCTTCGGCTTTTGCCGCTTGCTGTTTTTTGGCTGCCAGCTCTTTGGCCTTTTGCTCGGCTAGCTTTTTGGCGTGAAGCTGGATCTGTTCGGCTGCGGCGGCCTGCTTGGCGGCCTGCAATTGCGCGGTATGGCGGTACACAAGTGTGCCTGCTACTGCACTCGTTACGACAATCGCTACTACCGCTGTAGCCATCCATTTATATCGGGGCTGCATGCTGAGCAG
>CAYTRU010000106.1:0-2878 GCA_964440265.1 uncultured Candidatus Saccharibacteria bacterium
CATCCATAACCACTCGGATACTACCAATACCACCGGCGATGACATCCCAAACGACAGCACTGTCCTCCTCAGCATAAGCCGATAAGAGCGTCAGTGCGTCTACCGTACTCCCGTAACCGGCTTTCGCGGCTTCAAAAGCGTCGGCTAGCAGGCCCAGGCGGTCGAGATCAGTCAGCTTATCGGCCACGATGGCTTGGGCTAATTTCTCTAGATGAGCCGAATCATAGATAGCTCGGAAGAAGCTGGTGCGGTTATGGTTGAGCAGAAATTGCTCCGGTCTTGCCACTGCTTTGAGGGATTGCTTGGCCTTGGTAAGCGTAGCTGTCTCCATGGATTCACTGGTCAGCAAAGGAATTGGCCACGTAGCGGCTGCTTTGTTGGCTGCCGGGTTGAGATAGAAGCGTTCCTGCTGGAGCTGAATCTCGGTATCGCTTACAGCAGCTTGCACAATAGGGTAGCCACTCTGCGAGGTCCAAGCGGTCATAAATTTGGTGACTGGTTTTTTGGAAACTTTTTCGAGAGCGGCCCAGAGATCGACGGTGTCGGTGTTGCCGTAAGCGTGGCGCTTGAGGTATAGGCGCAGGCCATCGCGAAAAGTCGTATCGCCCAGATAATCATGGAGCATTAGCAGCACGCTAGCGCCTTTTTCATAGCTGATGGCGTCAAAGATAGTACGGATCTCGTCGGGGTGCTTCACCTCAACTTCAATGGGATGCGTATGCTCTAGGGCATCAAGCTTGAATGCGAGGCTCTGCTCGTCGACTATGAATTGGGTCCAGACCTTCCAGTCAGGGAAGAGCTGGTCGACGGCCAGGTAGCTCATCCAGCTGGCGAAACTTTCATTGAGCCACAGATCGGTCCACCAGCGCATAGTGACGAGATTGCCAAACCACTGATGTGTCAGCTCATGGGCTACCACGTTGGCTACCCATTGCTTGAGGTGCAGGCTGGTATTTTTAGGGTCGACCAATAAGGCCTGTTCACGGAAGGTGATACAGCCCCAGTTTTCCATGGCGCCGCTGGCAAAATCGGGTAGAGCGATGAAATCGCACTTGGCCAGGGGATAGGGGGTGTCGAAGTATTCATTATAAAATTCCAGAGTTTGGACGGCGCAGTCTAGGGCGAACTGCGTGTGCTTGACATTAGCGGGAGTGGCATAAGTCCGCACGAGCACCCCATCTTTGGTAGTGGCCTCTAAATGTTCCAGTTCACCGTACACAAAAGCTAGCAAATAGGTGGACATCTTTGGTGTGGTTTCAAAACTCGTGACCTGTTGCCCCCGCTCAGTTTTCTGCGTTTTGATCGGGGTATTAGCGATGACTGCCTCACCGGCCGGCGTCGTCAGGGTCAGATCAAAAGTTGCCTTGGCTTCTGGTTCGTCGATACATGGGAAGGCCTCGCGTGCATGGTGACTCTCGAACTGAGTGGCGATGAGCATCTTATCTTGCCCATCGTGTGTAAAGTAACAGGGGTAAATACCATTCATGGGTCGAGTAATCTCGCCCTCGAACGCCAGAGTGATTGTGTATTGCCCGGGGTAGACCATGTCTGTAGTGTGCAAGCGTATCTCGTCAAAGCTTTTCTGCGCATTCAGTCGAGTAACTTCCAGCGTTTGATCACCCTTTTTATCGTGTTTCGTAATAGTTGCTTGCGTGACCTTCAAGTCTTTTTGATGAAAGGTTAACCGTTGTGTGGGCCGCCCAACTTTTTTGCCACGGATGGTGACCGTGCCGCTAAAAGTTAGCTTGTCCCGGTTCGGGTGCAGCGTTAAAGCATAATGTTCCGGCTGAAACTGATCGTAGAGTCGCGTGACTTTCTTCCCCATAGTCTGTCTATTGTAGCACGCGAATGGTGCTGAAATTCTGGCCGCTGAGACCTTTTATAGTGACTGCTTCTCGGGTAGTCGATAGTTTTTCCAGTTGGTGCGGCGAGTAAACCATTTGACGATAGCTTGTTCCCTGAGGTTTCAGTACACCGGCACCTACCCAAAATTTCATTATCGAGTCTTTCGTCGAACCGACACACAGCATTCCCCATAAGGGGGTCATGACCACCATGATCTTGTGTGCTTGTGGATCACGGTAATAAGGACGGCGTTTACTCACGCTGCCGTAACTATCGAGGGCGAGCTGGACTTTTTCGCGCCACAGCGAGTCACTCTCTTGTTCTGGAGTAGTTTTTACATTAAGTTCTATAGTGGCCTTTTGCGCCTGGTCTAGTACCGGTAATCCCTGTGGTAGCTGTGAGGCAAGTTTTGTGCTTTGCTGGGCCAGATCCCGCTCAAAATCTGCTAATTGGTCATAGCGGTCTATGACTCGCGTCAGTGTCATGCTGAGATTCTTTGGCTGGTAAGGCTGCATGAAACGGAGCAGATTCTGAAAACTTTGCCTGTATGCCTCGAGGTCCTCTACCGCTATATTGTTGATCTTGGGTACAATCACGTCATCTGAAAAGAAATCGAACCATACGCCTGGTTCGTAGATGTCGCATATGGGACCGAGCCATCGAGTGAAATACAGCATGGCAAAGAGCTCAGCCCAATCGGCTTCGGGGGCTTCCTCTAGCCGCCACAACTTATAAGCTCCGAAGGGAAGCGTAAATTTAATCGGTTGCTTGGCAAGGACATTTGCTCTGATAGAGGCTTCGATATGCGCCAAGGGCTCGGCGCCTACACTATATTTACGAAACTTTTTCGAAAGGGTCAATCTGCGAATTTCCGCTATGAGCTCCTCGTCACTATTTGGCTTGTCCAGCCCAGTAGGGTTGAGCAAGTCAGCAAGGCTCGACTGTAAGTATGGGGTAACTTTCATGATAATTTGGAGATGTGGGGCAGACATGAACCTGCCGTAGTTAGCTTTGCAGACTAACACCTATTCTC
>CAYTRU010000107.1:0-2850 GCA_964440265.1 uncultured Candidatus Saccharibacteria bacterium
CGGACCGCTTAGCCCAACATTATTTCGGCCTGTCTTAGCCCAGCAGGATATCCAGCAGCCCGGGGTATTTGTGCTCAATTTCCTCCCGGCGAATCGTGTTGTAGCACTCTCTGCCCTGTTTATCGGCCCTGATAATACCACCTTCGCGGAGTAAATTATAACAATGCGAGCGGGTGGATACCGCCAGCCCGGCAATGTTACGCACCCCATCCTGGCAGGTCAGCGGCTTGTTTGCAGTGTACAACGTACGGGCAATCTGCAGGCGTACCGGGTCCCCTAATGCGTGTAAAATCGACGGCATAGAAATGTCATCTATCGCAGGATGGTAAAGCGCGCTCGTTGTATCCATCTCTTCAATATACCAAATGGGGCATGCACACAGAAATGCCTATCCCGCACGGTAGCGTCTAGGCACCCAAGCCGCCATCGATGTCGATGCTCGTCCCGGTTATGTAGGCAGCGTCGTCACTCGCCAGATACGCTACCAGCCCGCCGATTTCGTTGGGCTTTCCATACCGCTTGAGTGCGATAAATTGTTCTTTGAGTATCGCTGCACGGTCGCTCCCGTCAGGGTTCATGTCGGTACTAAACGGACCGGGCTGGACGTTGACTACGGTAACGCCGGCGTCTGCAAGATCGCGCGCCAAGCCCTTGACGAGCCCTTTTAGCGCCGCTTTACTGGCGGCATACAGCGCCGCGCCTTGCCTCGGCATACGGTCGGCGTTGATGCTGCCGATTGTTATGATGCGCCCGTTCTCGCTCTTTGTAAGGTAGGACAACGCAGCGAAGACGGCAGCCATGACGCCGCGTACGTTCACATCGAAAGTATAGTCATAATCTTTGAGTGACTGTGTCTGTATGAGACCATAGCGCGCAACACCAGCATTTGCGACCAGCACATCCAGCCCGCCAAAATGTCCGTTTACTTTTTCTGCGGCAGCTACGAGTGCCTCATATTCGCGGCTATCGGCCTGTATGGCCATAACGCGGTGCCCTTGCCCAGTTAGTTCCTGCTCTAGGGCAAGGGCGGCTGCTTCGCTTGCAGAGTAGGTAAATGCAACGGCCGCTCCATCGGCAGCGAGCCGACGGACAAGCCCGGCACCGATACCGCGCGAGCCGCCCGTCAAAAGAATTACTTTATCCTGGAGTAGGTGGTTCGACATACGTGTCCTTTATATTATAGTGGATAAAGATAGTGGCCACTCTGCTTATTATACCGTCCTGAGATGTATATATCAATAAAATTGATATATTTTATTGCCTTATGCAATTGAGAAACACTTCTAGACAAAATTTTTAAAGCATAAGCTTCTTAGTGCGCTTGATACGCTTTTATTCCAGAGCCCACTAACAGACGATAATCTATAAAATAAATACTCCGTTATGCTAGGCAGTTGAATAAGTTACGTACCGGCGTCCAGCTTTCGCTGTTCATCAGATTGCTTAATTAGAGATCTATAATGACGCTGAGCCGCTGACATCAGCTCTGTAATACGCAGTGATTGATTCTTTCCTTCAGTAATAAAATGAGCATTTAAATTCTCAAGATTAGCCAATAAAACGAGTTGATGGACGGTAGCATAATCTCTTTGGTTAAGCGCGCTTTTAGCATTAGGATTTGTCTTGCGCCACTCAGCGGCCGTCTGACCAAAGACAATCTTATTAAGCATATCTGCTTCATCAGTATAGACATAGGTTTGCTTAGCTTTTCCCAAATTCAGAGCTGGCAGCAGCTCATTTTTGATTGAGTCCGTATGGAGTCGGTAATTAATGCGTGATAAGTAGCGGCGAGAGTCCCATTCAATGAGTTCTTGTTCTTTAGTCTTAAGACGTTGAAACTCCGTAATGACCAGCAGCTTAAATTCAGGGCTTAACCAAGTACCAAATTCAAAAGCTATATCCTTATGAGCATATGTCCCACCATATCGTCCACGTTTCGAAACAATGCCTTTAGCATTAGTAGCGGTAACCCACTCTATTATCGAAGGGTTGAAGCTATTGCCGCCTGCGTTATTTTTAAAGTACACGAATTCGTGTACTTTAAAATCTGGGTTGTTAAGCTGCTCCCAGAAACCAAGAAAGTCAATTGTATTCTTAGTACGCAGCCAACTATGTAAAGCTCTATCGGAACCTGCACTCTTTGCCATATCAGTTAGGCAAATGTAATCTTGGCCATCTATCTTAGTGACGTTAATTGTACCGTCATTTATTTTCATTGCCGAATTGCTTACAGGTGCCACGGATTAAACCTCAGCTTTCAAATGCTATGTGGAAGCATAGCATTATTTGGCCAGATAGCAAATAAGGATTCGGCGACTTCTCTTTGATAACTCAAGGGTGGCTACTTGGGAGGTTTTCTTCGACATCATCATCTTTAAGAAGATAACTTCCTTCATACAATTTTGCCAAGCTTCGGTAGCATAGCTGTATCTATTTCATCCACGGTAATGACCAGAGGATATCCTGCTTTAAGCACTTAAAATCTCTTTTTGTTCCAGCAACTCCAGTAGCTTAGGAAACGCGCGGTAAGTTTCACTCTTCTCTAAATTGAAATGCCCCTCGCCTGGCAGTACTATCATTTCAGCCTGGCATTTGTCGGCGACGTATTGCGCTTGCTCCAAAGGTACATAGGGGTCATTGTCTGAATGGATAAAAAGCAGCTTTGGGGCGCCCTTCCGGATAGCAGACCAATCAAAATCCATATCGAATAAACTATTGTTGGCATCCCACTTCAGCGAATTGTCATGGAAAACCGATACTGCCACTACGGCACCGACTGAGGTTTTATTTTCCTGCGCCAGTATAAGCGCCAGGATCGCCCCGCTCGAATGACCGATAACAAGCGTCTCA
>CAYTRU010000108.1:0-2848 GCA_964440265.1 uncultured Candidatus Saccharibacteria bacterium
CAAAAAAGTTTGATGCCATACCGATAAACACTACACCAATGATAGCCATAAGACTCACTACTATTAGTAACTCTACTAACGTGAACCCGTTTTGTCGCTGCAAATTACTGGCCAACACCGAGTTCTCCGATGTAAGTTGTATAGGCGTAAGCCTCGGTCTTTCCTTGGTCTTTGTAAGACACCGCAATGTCGACTTGCTTGAGTCCGCCAGAGGGGTTACCAATAGTCACCGAGGCGCTACGTGATGGTGGCAGCTGTGTTGAGAGTTCAGCTGTCAGATTAGTCGTGCCCGCTGCCAGCCCATTAAAACCAGTATTGCGCAGTGACTCGATCTTTGCCTCTACGTAGGCATTGGCTAGATTGAGATAACGACCACGTTGAGCGAGATGGACGTAGGTGGTAACTACCTGGCTGAATGAGCCAATCACAACACCTGCCACCGCAATGGAGACTAGGATTTCCACGATGGTAAAGCCGCTCGCAGCCGGTCTATCAGTCCTCATGCTTATTCTATTGTAGTATAAAAGCCTCAAGACTGAGCTCGAGGCTTTTATACTTTTTATCTTTTTAGTTGGCTTAGCTGCCGTCCAGGTTCTTGGCTACGCTTGTGGTCGCACCATTGACTGAACCTTCAAAGGTGGCGGTCAAGGTGTACTTAGAACAGGTCGTATCATCGGCCTCACAGTTAGCGCTACTACCAGTACTGTCGGTAGGAACGTAGGCATACGCCTTAGCTGCTGGTGCGCCGACCAGACAAGGCTTGGTAGCGTCTGTAGGATCACAGGTTGGCGCAGAGGGATCTTTGAGTGCTCCCGGTTCTATGCTCTTCATATTTGTTGCCCGCCAAGTGGGGTTATTCATATCAGCTCGACTGGGATAATTGCCCGGTCCGCTAAAGTAAGCTTCAAGATGCGTCTGGATAGATTTAACATCTGAAGATCGCTTCGAGTTACGTGCTTTTGATTGAATACCACTGTAGGTAGTGATGACGAGTAACGCCAAAATACCGATAACTACGATGACGATCAAAAGCTCGACAATCGTGAAACCTTGATTACGTTTTTCCTGAGTAAGTCCTTTGATAGAGATCATGAGAGCCCACCCTCCTATATTAATATTTTACTAATGATCTTTGAAGCTAGGCAAGAATGCCCGCCGCAAGTATCTTGGTATGATTATAACCATAAGCACTTTTAGGTCAAGCATTCTGTGGATAAGTTAGGTGACTAGCCGCCAATATTCTTGCTGAGGTTAGCAATCGGTCCCATGACACTCGCGGCAATCAGCCCGACGCCGGCACCCAAAAAGACGATCATAATTGGTTCGATGATAGAGGTTAGGCCATCAATTAGAACAGCAACTTCTTCTTCGTAAAAGTCGGCAATTTTGGTCAGCACAGTGTCGATTTGACCGGTTTCTTCGCCAACGAGTAGCATCTGCGCAACAATTGGTGGAAAATGTTTACTCCGACTAATTGGTTCACTGAGCGGTTTGCCATTCTGCACTTCACGGGCAGCGTCCTTCAGTTCAGCCTCAATGACTTTATTGCCCAGAGCTGCACCGGTGACTTCCAGAGCGTCCAGCACACTTACCCCGGAGCCCATGAGTGACGCAAAAGTTCGAGAGAAACGCGCAATAGCGATCTTGAGGATAACGGTTTTGACAACTGGTATGCGCAAAAGCAGACCATGGAGTTTGTACTGACCTTTTGGCGTGCGAGTGTAACGCCGGAGGTAAATAACTCCGATAATTGCCACGATTAGCATTAGTATTAAGTTGGGAAGCTTATTAATGATGGGAATAGGTACATGTCCGAGGATAGTTGGTTTCGAGCAAAAGTTACTAAAATTTAGTAGTACTTGGGTATAGACGGGCAGCTTGGCATGCGGGCCGCCAAGACTCAGCAGAATCCCGCCTAATTTTGGAACTATGAATAGCATAATGCCGAAAAAAGCGATGACGGTTACGCAGAGTATGACCACAGGATACATCATGGCGCTTTTGATTTTTTTACGGATACTGGCGTCCTGCTCAACTTGGGTAGCAAGGCGTTTTAAAATATCGTCGAGGATACCACCTTCTTCGCCAGCCCGCACCATGTTGACATAGACTTCAGAGAAGACATCAGGATATTTGGCAAATGCATCACCAAGTGGTGCACCACCTTCAACCTCTCTGGTAATACCGGCAAGCACCTCGCGCATGTAGGGATTTTGGGAATCACCCTGGAGCGCCGAGATGGAACGGGCTAGCGGGACACCAGCAGATATCATCGTCGACAATTGGCGAGTGAAAATGACCAATTCATTGAGCTTGACCTTCTTTTTTTTATTCAGTAAACCGCCTGTCCGACGTTTACCTTTTGAAGTCTCTATGAGTATCGGGTGAATATCTTGTTTACGTAGTAGTGCTAAGAGGGCTGCCTTGCTGGCGGCCTCGACACTGCCGGATATGGTTTTGCCGTCTTTGGTAGTGGCTTTGTAGGTGAATTGCATGATACGTTATTCCTGAGCAGTGACGCGCAAGACCTCCTCGATAGTTGTTTGACCGCGCAAAGCTTTGATGAAGCCATCCAGCTGCATGGTTAACATGCCCTCGACAATGGCAGCCTTCTCAATGGCTTCAGAAGTGGAGTTGCCGACGATCATTTTCTGAATAGGTGTAGAGTTGCTCAACACTTCATAGATACCAATTCGGCCTTTGTAGCCGGTGTGATTGCAATTATCACAGCCGTCATCATGGGCTTTCCATATGCGAGTAATCGTAGTTGTGGTGGTACTTAGTTGATCAGATTTTGCCGTGCTTTTGCCGCTGTTGGATTTGCCGATACCGTCGCGCAGCGCGGCAG
>CAYTRU010000109.1:0-2821 GCA_964440265.1 uncultured Candidatus Saccharibacteria bacterium
GTTGACAGATAGGAGCATGTGATTGTCTCAGATGCTGGGGTGGTTGTGGAGGTAGCTGCGGGGGCAGGAAACCTGTCAAGCCTGCTGCAGGCTGGGGTGGAAGCCACTCAGGCTGGGGTGGTTGTAGGGGTACCGGTTCTGTCGTTACAGGTTGCTGGGGTGGAATTTGGTTAGGGTCCATAGTTTGTTTCCTATTTTTTATTTACATAACACTTGCTGATTACTGTAGCATACCTTATTTATAAATTAAACATACTGTTGCTCAGAATATGTGATGGGCAGCTACTGCTTGCAGCGCCAACAAAGCGTAGACCCTGCTTAACTAGCTCCAGCTGCCAGAAGGGTTAGAGACCCCTCCCCAAGCAGGCAGATAGTCACTCGTAAGCAGTATCCTTGTTTCCAAGGGACAGGGTGCTAGGGGTTATATCTTGTGTTTACGAGATTTAGTAGTCTTGGCGAGGCTCGGCTTTGCCTGTGACGGCATTTGAGTAAGAGCCGTCCTGTCATGGAGACCGTTTAATAATTGTTCGATTGTCATAAGATTTAACTTCTACTTTTATATTTATTAGACAGTGAACCCACTGCAACCATATGCCTATGACCTCAAGCTTCGCTGTAAGAAATCTTACAATTAAATTTGCGAACTAGGGCCTTCTTTATGTGGTCGGTGGTAGTTGCTTGGTGTAGCCGACATATTTGGCACTTAATAGTGCTTGTTGCAAAGTGCGTATTACTTGCTCGGCCTGAGCATGACTCATACCGACGCGTGCTACTGGAGCTGCGTGACTTTGGGTAGTAGCTTGGGTAAAATGTAGGGTCACACCAGCCGGATTGACTAGTATATCCAGCCCGTCGCTGTACATAGTGCGCATATCCATAGCTAGCAGCATGACTGTTGGCTTACCGCCTAACGAGGAGGATGCGTCAGCGTTCCGCCTGATATCTTCCGGCATATCGCTATCGTATTCAGCCAATTCCCAAAGCTGCGAAGCTTCGCGGTCATGGACACCGAAGTGACTGATGAGCAGCAAAAGAATATCTTCGGGTGGACGCTCCAGGCCCGCTTCGATACGCGCTAACTGTTGCTCATCTATTTCTACGGCACCAGAAACTTCAGTCAAACTCTGCTTTGACTGCTCGCGCACGTATTTTAGGTGATTACCTAAGGTGATGTAAGGGATGTTTGGCTCGCTCATCCCTCCATAATAATACCTGCTGGGGTGTAAACGCAACCGTAAGCAGACTGTAAAGCGTCTGCTATATTAAAAGATGTCATGAATATTCGCAAAAATGTTAGTTTGGCTAGTTATTCCACGATGGGATTGGGTGGTTCGGCAGCTTATCTGTTGGAAATTACTGAGCGTCAGGAATTGCCAGAAGCACTGCATTGGGCGCGGGCACAACATCTACCATCTGTTATGATAGGTGGCGGAAGTAATGTAGTCTGGCGGGACGAAGGTTTTCCTGGCCTTGTTATGGTAGACAAAATTCTTGGTTACCAGACCGCTGAAGAGCATACCGGCACTGTCTCGCTAAAGATCGGGAGTGGTGAACCGTGGGACAGCGTAGTAGCGCGCAGTGTGGAGGCCGGTTTGAGCGGTATCGAAGCACTGAGTTTGATTCCCGGCAGTACCGGTGCTACACCTGTCCAAAATGTCGGTGCGTACGGTCAGGATATTTCCCAGACACTTCGTAGTGTCGAAGCTTTTGATACACAAGTAGATGACTTCGTTACCTTGACTACCAGTGAATGCAATTTTGATTATCGCAGTAGTCGCTTTAAAACGACTGATCGTGGCCGTTTTTATATCACCAGCATTACTTTGGAATTACATAGGGGCGACCCCAAGCCACCCTTTTACGGTAGTGTACAGCGGTATTTTGATGAACATGGTATCAAAAACTATACACCCGCTGCCGTACGTCAAGCCGTGATTGCTATTCGCACCAGCAAATTGCCTGACCCCGCTCTTGTGCACAATACCGGCTCCTTCTTTGCCAACCCTATTATCAGCGATCAGGTATTTGCACAGCTGGTGCGGACGTATGCTGACATACCGCATTGGCCGGCCGGTACAGGAAAAGTGAAGCTTTCGGCCGCCTGGCTGATCGATCAGGCCGACTTCAAAGATCGCTACGATGCCGAGACTGGTATGACAACCTGGCCAAAGCAGTCGCTAGTACTCGTCAACCGTAATGCCAAGAGCACTGCTGATCTCTTGAAATTTCAACAGAAAATCGTCGATGCCGTAGAAGCCAAGTTTCAGATCATTCTTCAGCAAGAGCCAGAATTACTATAACTATTTGCTTCAAGTATCACTCGGTAATGGAAATTGCAGCGCAAACTGGATCACTTCATCTCTTAACATGTTAAGTTTAGCTTCATCTTCTCTGTTTTCGATAGCTTGCTTCATCCAGTTAGCTACCGTGGCCATATCTGACTCCATAAGGCCCCGCGTGGTAATTGCCGGAGTACCAAGTCGGATGCCACTCGGGCGAAACATTGGCAAGGGATCGTCTGGCACAGAATTTTTATTGAGTGTTAGGCCAATTTTATCGAGGGCAGTTTCAACAATTTTGCCATCCAGATCAAAGCTTTTATGCATGTCGGCCAGAATGAGGTGGTTGCTGGTGCCACCGGTAACCAGAGAAAACCCGTTGGCCAGCAAGGCATCGGCTAAGGCACTGGCGTTTTTAACGATTTGCTCGGCATAGGTCTTGAATTCAGGCTTGAGGGCCTCGCCGAAGGCTACGGCCTTGGCAGCGATAATGTGCTCATGCGGACCACCTTGCATACCGGGAAAGACTGCGCGGTCAATCA
>CAYTRU010000110.1:0-2781 GCA_964440265.1 uncultured Candidatus Saccharibacteria bacterium
CGGGGACTCATCTGTACACCTTTCGCAACTGCTTTGACCGACATCTTATTTCCCCTTCGCAAGCTTTCCGCCGTGCGAGCGGAATTTACGGGTTGGCGCAAACTCACCTAGCTTATGGCCAACCATGTTCTCTGTAATAAATACCGGTACATGCACCTTGCCATTGTGAACAGCAATCGTCTTACCGACAAAATCCGGCGCAATCGTCGAAGCCCGTGCCCAAGTCTTGATAATTGTCCGATCTTCATTACCTAAAGCTTCGACCTTCTTGGCGAGTTTGAAATCTATAAATGGACCTTTTTTTAGTGAACGACTCATACGTTATTTCCTCTTCGCCTGGTGGCGGCTTCTTACGATGAACTGATTGGTGGATTTGCGGCGACGGGTCTTGAAACCGAGGGTCTTTTGGCCCCAGGGGGTGCGCGGTGCTTTGCCCATACCATGACGACCACCGTCACCACCACCATGCGGATGGTCGGCGGCATTCATCACGACACCCCGGACGGAGGGACGTTTGCCAAGGTGACGATTTCGACCAGCTTTACCAATTTTGACGTTTTGGTGCTGCTCGTTGCCGATAACACCCATGGAAGCTGTACACATTTCATTGATCAAGCGAACTTCATTGCTCGGCAGACGGACTTGGACATAGCCGCCGTCGGCGCGACCCATCAGCTGGGCACTATTGCCAGCGCTGCGGACCATCTTAGCGCCCTGACCTGGCTTAAGCTCAATAGCGTGGATAGTGCTACCGACCGGTATGTCTTTGAGCTGGAGACGATTGCCGGTTTCGATGGGGGCTTCTTCGCCACTCATGATAGTTTGGCCTTGCTGCATGCCATTGGCTGCCAAGATGTAGTGGTAGGTGCCATTCGGCTCTTTAATGCGAGCGATGCGGGCACTGCGGTTTGGGTCGTACTCGATGTGCTCAATGACCGCTGTCGTGCCAGCAGCCATTTTGAAATTCATGATGCGGTAGAACTTCTTAGTGCCGCCACCCTGGTGACGAGTGGTTATGCGACCTTGATTATTACGGCCGTTGCCTCGTCGTTGGGCGACGAGCAAAGAGCGCAGGGGCTTCTTCGTGGTGATACTGCCAAAGTCTTGGCTGGTCATGCCACGGCGGCCAGGTGTGGTGGGATTGTAGACTTTGATGGCCATGGTTATTTATCCTTCTTTCGGAGGCGGAAACCGCGCCAGGCCGGAATATGACTCTTTTTTTCTTCAGGCTGATCAGCTTCCTTGTCGGCAGCGGCTTTGTCGGCCGGTTTCGTGGCTACTTTACTACCAGCTTTTTCTGCTTTTGCTGGCTGTTTCGCCTTGGCGGTCTTTTTCTCAGCTTTTTCTGCTTGCTTCGCAGCAGCCTTATCGATCTTTTCCTGGGTTGCTTCTTCTTTTTGGGTTTCTTCGTCGATAGCGTCAAAAAATGGCAGAGCAAAGCCTTCGGCGAGGGTAACATAGGCTTTTTTAATATCGTTTCGACTACCCTCAGCATTTTTCATACGCTTGCCATTAATGCTGATGACGCGCTTAGACTTGCCGGCGATGTTCATAGTGTTGACGGCAGTAACCTTGACTTCAAACTGTGCCTCGACAGCCCGGGCGACGGTGTGCTTATTGACACCGCGCTCCACGTCAAAGACATAGACGCGGCTTTCTGCCAAACTATACGTCTTTTCGTTCAGACGTGGTCGCAAGAGAGTAGTTTTAGACATTACTTCGTCTCCTGAGTCAGCCAGCTGGTCGTGAGATCTAGGGCAGCTTTACTGAAAATAATTTTATCGGCATTGAGCACGTCAAAGACGCTGACATAGCGGGCACTGATTAATTTAATACCTGAGAGGTTGCCGCTGGCTCGGGTCAGCTCCGGTGTCTTTTGATCGACGACTAGTAAAGTCGTACGGGTAGCTTCGATCTTCGTCAATAATTTACTGAGATCCGCCGTCTTGCCCTCTTTGGAAACTAGGTCTTCAATAATAATAAGTTTGCCAGCGTCAGCTGCCAGGCTCAAAGCCTGACGAATGGCGAGACGCTTGGCCTTGGTGTTGAGTTGCTTAGAGTAATTTTCCTGACCGGTTGGACCAAAAGTGATACCACCACCTCGCCAAATCGGTACCCGGGACGAACCAAAACGCGCTCGGCCAGTACCCTTTTGCTTCCAGGGCTTCTTGCCACCACCACTGACCAGACCGCGGGTCTTTACTACTGCCAGGTTTTCACGGCTATTAGCCAAGTAAGACACGTAAGCGGCCTTCAACAGTTCGTGATTTTTCGGTGTTACACCAAACACAGCTTTGTCGAGTTTCGCTGGTGTCGTAGCTTTGGTTCCAGCCTTTGTGTATGTCGCGATGGTGTTAGCGGTAGTGGCCATTACTTAGCCCCTTTCACTATCAAAATGCCTTTTTTGGGGCCTGGTACGGCACCAGTTACACCGATAACGCCTAATTCGAGATCAATAAGCGCAATTTTCAGTCCGCGCACGGTAATTTGCTCATGCCCTAGCTGACCCGCCATACGCGTTCCTTTGAAAATGTGCTGTGGATACATTGAGCCGATGGAACCGGGCTTGCGAGTGTCTCCCTTGCCGCCGTGAGTTTTGCGCTGACGGTGGAAGTTGTGACGACGAATAGTGCCAGCCCAGCCTTTGCCCTTCGTGAGGCCAGTAACCTGGACTTCGTCGCCAATACTAAAAACGTCGGCGCTGATTTTGCTGCCGACGTTGAGTGCTTCTGGGATTTTAGTGAGGCGAAACTCGCGAATGATTTTAGGCATGACCTTGGC
>CAYTRU010000111.1:0-2672 GCA_964440265.1 uncultured Candidatus Saccharibacteria bacterium
TAACGCTTGTTCATATCTTGAGTAATACCTTTCTAAACAACTTATCGAGACCGTAGTCGGTTATTGCGATCAGCACACCGAAAATGATGGCGAAGGTGAATACGGCCAGGGTCAACTTCCAGGTTTCGCGACGGCTGGGCCAGGTTACCAATCGTAACTCACGCCAACTATTGCGGAAGTAACCAGGCACGATATGCCTTCGTTTGTTGAAAAAGCGGCCAACCTTATTCTCGGGCAGCGGCAAGTAATATTCACGGCGACCGAAGTTAGACGCACTGCGTAGCGGCTTGGAAATAGTGCCGGCAGTGCGCTGGATGCGGCGTGACTTCTGCGGCGTGTTAGCCACCTTCTCAGCGCGTTCGCGCATGGTTTCGGCTGGGCGCAGCCGTCGCTTCTTTGGTTTTGGGTCGGCCATGACTCTCCTGAAAATTAAAAAACTACCATAATGGTAGTTCTCGACCTGTCAATACTACTCCAAAGGAATATCAGGCGTCAAGCTTAGACTTCAGGTACCTATTTGTGATCCATAAATCAGGGAGTACACTGAATTTATGGACGCAAATATCAATACCTTAACCAATCCGGACGATATCCGTAACAACAGGGATTTGGCGAGACTGCTCGGCGGTCTAAGCGCTGTTGAGTCGGTGGGCTTATTCTTGACCGGCGAAATCGGGGGCGCCATCGTTTTCGGTGCGGCAACGGTTTTCGCTGCTCTGGCTGAGCGCCGAATTGCGCACGTGGTACAGTATATGCAAGATTCGGCACAAATATAGTAAAGGTTGAGCCTTTGTTGAGCTCGCTCTCCAGGATTATTTCGGCATGTATCAGGCGGGCTAGCTTCATGGTCACGTACAGGCCCAGCCCCGTACCGCTGTTTTTACGGGTGCGGTAATCTTCACTGCGAAAGAACTTATCAAACACTTTCTGCTGGTCGCTTCGACTGATGCCGATACCGGTGTCAATCACTTTAAACTCCACTCCTTTGGGCTTCTGGGTGGCAGACACTGTAATGCTGCCGGTTTCGGTGTATTTTAGCGAGTTGGTAACGAAGTTCTGCAGGATTTCGCGGACGTACAGGCGGCTTGACTTGAGCAATTCAAGCTTAGGGTCAAGCTCATCTGTGAGGGTGAGGCTTTTCTTGACAGCCTCGGCCTGATAAGCCTTCACCAGCTCATCGGCCAGCTCGTGGACGTTGATGGCTTCGATATCAACGTTTAGTTTGCCGCGCTCGGCGCGTGACAGCGTGGCCAAGTCGTTGATCATGCCACCTAGGAAGGTAACTTGGTCGTGGGCGGCTTTTAAGGCTTTTTCAATGTCGCTGCTGGCGCCGGTTTTCTCGACGATAAACTGGGCGTTACTGATATTACCCTCGGCAATCGCCACCGGTGTGCGCAGTTCATGGCTGACGACGCTAATGAACTCGTCGCGCTCTTCTTCCAGTGATTTTTCGCGAGTGATATCGCGCATCAAAACCACATAACCGCGCTCGCCATCATTACCATAGCCCAGGTGAACCGGTGCCATACTGAGATAAAGGTTAATCATACTGCCGTCTTCGTATTGCAAGCGCCAATCGCGGTTGCTGGTGGCCGTCTTGGTAACTCGGATAAGGGCTTCTACGTCGACGGTCTGCTTATTCTTATCAACCAGCTTCATGACGCTACCCAGCGACTTACCAACCATCGAACTATTCAGATCGAGAATATTAAGCGCCGCGCCATTGTAGAGGACAATTTTAGCGTTTTCATCGATGGCAATGACACCATCGGCCATGCTGTTAATGAGGCTGGTCAGTCGTTCGTGTTCCAGGCTGGTCGTAACCGTACCCAGATTTTGCTGCGGGAGAGCCATATCCTTTCATTATGCCATAAGAACTATGCGACAAACCTACGGTTTTCTAGTGGCGCCTCGGCAAACGGAAGCCATGTGGTCAGGCTGCGCTGTTGCCTTAGGAGTAATTTAGGCTGGATAAGGCCGGTTGGCGCCGGCGAAGGTCTTTTCGGAATGCTTGAACATTTGGGGCATATACTTTCATCTCTTGCCAGAAGGGCGGTCCGTGCCGGTGCACCTTGGTGTGAACCAGCTCGTGTAGCAACACATAATCTATCAGCTCCCAGGGCAACGTCATAAGGAAACTATTCAGAGTAATGTTGGCGTGCTGGTCGCAGCTACCCCACTTAGAGTTCAAGTGTTTGATGCGCAGACCGTGGTAGTTGAAACCGTGCTGTTGGGCCAGGGTTCGCAGTCGCTTAGGCAGCAAAACTTCAGCTTCCGATTGCAGGGCCTTACGAACACCGCGCAGGGCCGCTTGCTGAACGGCCGGGTTAGCCGTTGCTACCAATGCCGGATGGGTTACGCGCACCAGGTTGCCGGTCAAGCGGCTGCTCGGCCGTTTTGCAGTTGAGCTAGCGACAAACGCTAAGCGATGGGCTTTGCCGATAGCCTGGTTAGGCAACAATATTAACGGCCTTTGATAATGTTTTGTAATCCAGCTCTGTTTATTGCGTACAAATTCCAGGCCGAGACGGTAAGGTACCCACGGTGGCAGGGTGACACGTATATCGCCTCGGGAACTTAGAGAGAGGCGAAGATGACGGGTACCGCGGCGTTTCTGCAACCGCACCTGGCCGATGCCGTCGACTTCAACTATTTTGATAGACATGTTAGCG
>CAYTRU010000112.1:0-2659 GCA_964440265.1 uncultured Candidatus Saccharibacteria bacterium
GGCACCCACAGAGAACATCACCTCATTAACCGACTACGTGGGACTGGGCGATTCTTATACCTCTGGCGAGGGCGCTTTTGACTACTTGGCAGGTACTGATACTGACACAAACAAGTGCCACCTATCCCGACGGTCGTATCCTTTACTGCTCACGGATGATCTGTTCAGCGCACGAGGTGGTCATTCAGTAGCCTGCTCAGGTGCCGTAATTAGTGATGTCGGCAGCACCAGTGATGGCTACAAGGGGCAAGTGAAGCAGGGATTCACGCTACAACAGCTCCAGCAAACCCAACCCTTGCTCCTGGAGTCGATAGAGACAAACTTCCTCCCCGGCTATCTGGCGCAACAGCGGTTTGTAAAACGCTGGCAACCCCGGATCGTGACCGTCTCAGTCGGCGGTGATGATATCGGTTTTAGTAATATCCTGCAAACTTGTGTAGCGCCGCATATCAGTCGTCATGAAAGTGATAACACTTGCTTTAATACATACGAAGATCGGCTAGAACTACTCAAGGCTATCGATAGCAATGTGCGACGCTGGACCGATTTATACAAACAGCTTAAAAATGCAGCACCTGGTATAACCGTGTACGCTTTAGGCTATCCTCAGATTATTGATGATACTGGCAACTGCGCACTCAATGTCCAGCTGAGTAAAAGCGAGCAGGAGTTTGCCGAAGAGTTAATCGTCTATCTCGATAAATCGATTCAGCAGGCAGCGAGCACGGCCGGGGTATCTTATATCGACATTAGCCAAGCCCTACACGGCTATCGATTATGCGAGACAGCCGGGTATAGTGTAGCCATGAATGGCCTGACCGCCGGTAATGACGGCGGTCCATTCGGCACAAAAATGTTTGGCCAGGAAAGTTATCATCCAAATGCATTTGGCCAAACACTAATTGAGCAAACTATACTGCAGCAAACTCATAATCTAACGTCAGGCCTAGCACAAAACACTACTAACAACACTCCTGACTCTAGCCCTTTACTGTCAAATGCTCCAAAGACAAATCGGCCACTTAATACACGGATACCAGATACTAACTTAACAAACGGGGTAGGCAAGCGTGGCTCGAACACTGCCGTAACCACCGATGGTGTTCGCAACGGCCTCAAGCCGAATACGCTGTATACTATCAAGCTCGACGGAGCAAACGGTACCACACTTACTACCATCAGCAGCAACGATAGCGGTGACATCGCTACGATGATTGTCATACCTACTGCTACGACTCCTGGCGGCCACACTATAGATGTAATTGGTGGAAATCAGACAGGTGAGACAGTCGACATTACGCAGCCTATTTATGTTCCCGCAAGTGACACGGATAGCGATGGCGACGGCATAGAAGACATGCTCGACACTTGTCCAGGTGCTATAAATAGTGGCCAAGACGCCGATCAAGACGGCACCGACGATGTCTGCGACGTACTCATCGGCCCACCACCACCTATTGCTACGAATCCTCCCCCGAGCCCTAGTAATCCTTCGCTTGACGTCACCTCTGGAAATAGCAGTACTACAGGACTAGTTGGTAGTGACAATACTGCCCAGTCAACAGTACTACCACCAGCTACTTCTAACATCCCTGTTCAAGTGGACCCGATTGCAAGCCTCGTGCAAAGATCCTCCCCCGACTCTCACATTAGCGAGCTTAGCGCCGGCTTTAACCCGCAGGTGACGATGGCCATGACAAGCTTTGCGCCCGGTACTCGCACGGCAACCGTTCGTTCAGAGAATCAGCAGGTTACGACGACCGCCTCGACCAAAAAACAAGCCTTAGAGCTACCTAGATCCCGTTCTGAGGCACGCTACAATGCTTCCCCTCTATATCCAGTTTCCCAGCTTCACAAGCCTCCAGTAGCTTTCCGGCACCTGCGAACGTTCACTTGGCTGCCGTGGATTATCTTGCCCTTACTCTTTTTGCTGCTTTTGTTGTTAATTAGTTTTTGCCTGAATCGCTTAATAAAACCTACGGCTACACCTTTTGCTTATCACAATCACAGCTAGTGCTTGCCCTGAGGACAGTATTAGTTCCTTTGATCCTGTGAGTACGATACGATTTTGACCTTACAGGTCAGTATGGATCAAGGATGCATACTGTCACTTTTGATGGTTATGCGCGTGGCGGAGAGGGAGGGATTCGAACCCTCGCGGGGGATTGCTCCCCCCTATCGATTTAGCAAACCGACCCCTTCAGCCTCTTGGGTACCTCTCCATAGCACGTGCTCAAGTATTGCTAGCTGCCGACCTATTTTAACCAAAATAGTCGCTGAGGGCCAGCGACCCCGATCAATCTTTTGGCCAGGCTGATTATTTGGACTTAGAAAGTAACAGAATGCCACCAGCCGTCACCAAGAGAATGCCGCCCAATGTTGCCACTTTGACAACGTTGTGCCAGAGCTGAGTTGAAGATAATACGCCGCCAACTGCTAAAACTGACAATGTCGCCACAACCAAAATTATTACGATGCCAGTGAAACGAATTACATTATTCATAGGTGCTCCTCACTTCGAATATAGCATAAATGGCCTTAAATAGTTTATTCTGCTGCGCGCAATAGTAAACAAAATGGCGGAGAGGGAGGGATTCGAACCCTCGGTACCATTGCTGGCACGCCGGTTTTCAAGACCGGTACCTTCAACCACTCGGTC
>CAYTRU010000113.1:0-2616 GCA_964440265.1 uncultured Candidatus Saccharibacteria bacterium
TTTAGCGTGCGTGATACTGGTGTAGGCATACCCAAAGCCGACCAATCGACAATTTTTGGGCGCTTCACACGTGCCTCCAATGCTAGCATCATGGAACCAAATGCCTCAGGCCTGGGCCTCTACATGGCTAACTACCTAGTGCAGGCCCATGGTGGCACGATGGGCTTTAGCTCCCAGCTGGACAAAGGTAGCACGTTTTGGTTTAGCCTCCCGGTACTTACTTAAAAGTTTGGCTTGGGTGCTGCTTTAAACTCGGCCTTACTACCGTTATAGCTTGATAGGTGGACCCAGGATGGTGTCTTCACCGTAAATGTAGATGTTAAATACAGCTTTAGCGCGAGCTAGGATTTCACGGCGTACAGCGTTGTTGGCCTCAACATTACTGGCAATACCGTAAGCCTCAATGCCAAAGTGCCGACAGGTGAAAATCGCCCGAGGTAGGTGTGATCTGGCACTAAAAATGATGGTCTTGTGCAAGCCGAAGACTTTAGCTGCTCGCTCACATGATTCATACGTGCTGCGCCCTGCATCGTCTACCTGCAGTTTGTTTTTAGGAATATGCTTGACGTTGACTAGGTAGTCTTGCATAGCCTGGGGCTCATTATAGTCATGAAAACGATTATCACCGGAGAGCAGTAGTTTACTGACGTAGCCTTTGTGGAGTGCATCGGCCGCCACATCTAGTCTGGCTTGCAGTTCGCGATATGGTTTACCTTGCTTAGTAATGCCGGCACCTAGTACCAGTCCTACGGTCGCATCTGTTTGAGCCATCGAAGCCTTCTCAAGCGGGTTTAAAATGTATTTCCCATAGGGCACAATCATCAAATTAGACACCAGCACAAAGACAGAGGGCACCACTACTAGTAGGCCTATTAGCACCCACAAACTCTTCTTGTGGCGAGCACCATATCGTTTGATGGTATTGAGAGACCTGGTAACTTTACGCGGCATGCAGGCTAGTCACTATCCTCTTACACGTTATTTTTGGCTATGGCCGCTCTGATTAAGACAAGGGCATCATCTGGTAAAAGTTGTCGCGGCAGCACAACGCCAATCTGATTGCCTGCTTTCAAGATAACAAAATCATCCTGTAAACTGAGGCCCTTATACGCACTAAATTTTACAGTTGAAGTACCCTCTGGCATCAGTATGGTCAATGTTTCTTTGTCAGTTTTTACAGAAATCGTGGAACCAGGCTTTGCCATATGTGCACTGAATAGTTTTTTCAGACGTCGATAGATTAGTAGTGGTGTAAGGGTGAGTACGACAATCGCCAGCACTATAGAAGGTATCGACAGGCTCCGCTCAAAGGCTAGTATTATGAAAAAGACTAAGACGGCAGTATAAATCAGGACAGTCCTGGTCTGTTTGTATTGCCATTTTAAAAATGCCAATGCCATTGCTGAGGCAGTTTTCTCATCGGCTACAAATGTCTGGGCCATACAAAATGCCTTTCTATCATACTTTTTATGCAAAACTATTGATAAGTAGCTAGGAGCTTACTAGATTCAACTGTATATGACAAACGACAGTTTTACTAGACGTTCTTTCTCTTTGGTGTTGTTTGGTCGAATCTGGTGCCATCGATCCAGGGCTTAGAGTCGGCGAGAAAGGGCGTCTCACCAAGCCGCTCGATATCGTCGAGAAGTGCTCGAATTGCGCCGCCCGCCGTGCGCGCCGTACCCCCTGAGAGAAACCCGGAGAGTTCCATATCTAGTCCGCGCGGTAGCGAGCGTCTTGTACCGAAATAGACGGCTTGCTTGAGAGCGGCAACAGCCATCGGTGGGCGGGTGGCCATGCGGGCTGCTGTGGCTTGTGTCTCGGCGAGTAGATCGGCCTCTGGTACGAGCCGGTGTATAAACCCCAGATTAAATGCCTCTTTTGCGGTTATGGGCGCGCCTTCGAGCATGTGTTCAAGCGCACGTGTCGTGCCGATGAGACTTGGCAGCCTCTGTGTGCCGCCACCACCCGGAATCACACCAGTGAGAATCTCAAACTGACCCATTCGAATGTGATCGGCATCTGCCAGGTAGCGCAGGTCGCAGGCAAGCGCAATTTCTTGACCACCACCCATCGTCGGACCGTTGATCGCAGCCAGATAAACCGTACCCGAGCGGTTCATCCGCAGAATTGTGCTCTTCCATCGAGAACCCCAGACGAGCCCCTTGCCGACATCCCCACCAAATCGTTCCATAATCTTTGGCAGGCCCGGCAGGCGCATCATCGTATTGAGCAAGCGTACGCCTGGTTCCACCATACGTATCGATTTTGGTCGCTGTGGCTTCTCGATAACGCCAGCGATCTCGCGTGGGTCAGCGTGCGTCAAAAACCGACCATCAACACCTGTCAACACGACCGCGCCCACCGAAGAATCTCGATCAACCACCCGCGTGAGTTGATCAAGCTCACGGACAAACGCGGAGTCTACAAAGTTCAAGGGCGGATTAGAAAAACGCACGGTCAGCACACGGCCTGCCTGCTCCAGGCTCATCGTCTTCAACACAAGATCACTAGGCGAGGCAATCACTATGACCCTGCCGTAAGCTAGATTTTTTGACGACTTCTAACGCTTGAACAATTGCTTTCATACTATGAAGCATACGCTGCACATAATTA
>CAYTRU010000114.1:0-2543 GCA_964440265.1 uncultured Candidatus Saccharibacteria bacterium
GTTTAATTACCAAAACCCGGTCGGCACTGGTGATGAGATTTTTGTTATAAATCCTGACGGAAGCCAAGGTGTTAATCTAACCAATAACGCAGCTTATGATTTCGCACCCAGCTGGTCACCGGATGGCAGCAAACTAGCTTTTAGTAGCGACCGTAGCGGCAACCAACAAATTTATACTATGAACGCCGACGGCTCTAATGTGATACGCATAACCAACAACGCTGAATATGAAGATTATCCGACGTGGTCCCTTGACGGCACCAAGATCTTTTTTGAAAGTACGAGGGGCGGTGGGCCATACGGTATTTGGTCAATGAATGCCGATGGTACCAATCCGGTAAAATTAACCGGCAATAACTTCAACTACGGAGCCGCACTGTCTTTAGATGGTACTAAAATTGTTTTTATCTCCCAGCGTGATGGCAATGATGAGGTTTACAGTATGAACGTTGACGGTACTAATCAAACTAGATTGACCACGAATAGTTCTGCCGAGTACTTTCCTAGCTGGTCGCCCGACGGCACTAAAATTGTTTTTTACAGTGATCGTGACGGCAATCATGAAATCTACAAAATGAACGCCGATGGTACCAGTCAAACCAGACTAACTACCAATAGTATCCCCGATCACACTCCCCACTGGTCGCCAGATGGTACCAAAATTATCTATAGTGCTGTTGTCAACAGCGTCGAGCAAATTACTGTAATGAATACTGACGGCAGTAACCAAACCAAGTTAACGGCTGATGCGGTATCAAATGAAAGTTTATATGGCTCTCAACTCTTTCAACCCCTCCCGTACACCCAAACCACCAACAATGACGGTTCAATTACCAGTACTATCGCTGCTGGCAAGGATTATTCAATCGCTGACTACACGGTAGTTAGTGGTGAAACCCTGGTTCTCGACGGTCAACTCGGCAACGTCACCGTCCAAAGCGGAGGTACGCTTATGGGCACAGGCTCAGCTGAAACCATTACAGTCAATGCTGGTGGGACCATTGCTCCGGGTCATTCTCCCGGCTGCCTGTCCTCTGGCAACCTCAGTCTCTCCGGCACCTACACCGCCCAGCTAGCCGGCACCACCCCATGCTCCGGCTATGACCAGTTGCAAGTGACAGGCACTGTAGCCGTTGGTGGCAGCCTCAATCTCAGCCTCCTGAATAGCTTCACCCCCAAAGCTGGGGACAGCTTCACACTCATTACTAATGATGGAACTGACCCGGTCACTGGCACCTTCACTGGCCTCCCCGAAGGCGCCACTCTGACCATTGGCAACTCGGTCTTTAAGATTAGCTATATGGGCGGGGATGGCAATGATGTGACGTTGACGGCGCAGGCGGTGCCGGGGCTGCCGAATACGGGGATGATAGCCATGAAAACAAGTGTCTGGCCGACAGTATTCATCATTATTATTGCAGGTATCGCTCTAGTAACTTTCATCAAGCACCAGACAAAAGAAGGCAGTAGGTAATATGAAAACTACTCACAAACGTAAAAGCTTAGCCCTTTGCCTATTGACGCTAGCCTTTGTGTTAGCGCCAATAGCCTCCGCCCAGACAGCCTACGCGGCAACCACCACAACCAAGTATTTGAATGGGAAGATTGTGTTTGATAGTGATCGTGATGGCAACAGCGAAATCTACACCATGAATCCTGATGGGAGTAATGTTATTCGGCTAACAAATAATTCAGCTACTGATGACGGCCCTTCTTGGTCACCCGATGGGAGCAAGATAGCTTTTCATACCGATCGCGATGGCAACTATGAAATCTATGCCATGAACGCTGATGGGAGTAATCAAACCAGGCTAACAAACAACTCAGCTGCTGACACTTACCCCGCTTGGTCACCCGACGGTAACAAGATCGCTTTTTATACCTATCGCGACGGCAACGCCGAAATCTATACCATGAACGCTGACGGGAGTAGCATTACAAGATTGACCACTAACTCATCTGCTGACTACTACCCAAGATGGTCACCAAATGGGACTAAGCTTGCTTTTATGAGTGATCGCGACGGCAACGCCGAAATCTATACCATGAACGCTGACGGTACCAACCAAACAAGGTTAACCAGTAACACTACCTATGAGGGCGCTCCTAGTTGGTCTCCAGATGGTAGTAAATTAGCTTTTGAGAGCGATCATAGCAGTCCGCCTCCCTATAATGAAGATATCTACACTATGAACGTCGATGGCAGTAACATTACTCGCCTCACCAACACCAGTGTTTTAGAAGAAGGTGCTGCATATTCGCCCGACGGCACCAAGCTACTTGCCAGTGTATACCTTGATGCTGCCTATAATTCATCCGAAGTTTACGTGATGAACAGCGATGGCACACAGCCAATCCAGTTAAGTAATGGGGGAATATATAATTTCGCTTTTGGCGCTCAACCCTGGCAACCCCTCCCCTACACCCAAACCACCAACGACAACGGCACCACCACCTCAACCATCGCAGCGAGCGACAACTACTCCACCACCGACTACGTTGTCCCAAGTAACGAAACCCTGAGTCTCGACGGCACCCTCTGC
>CAYTRU010000115.1:0-2513 GCA_964440265.1 uncultured Candidatus Saccharibacteria bacterium
TCATTGAAAAAGTCAGGCTGAGAGTATTGGTCATAGGTGACCATTAGGGCGCGCGATTCGACGGCCCGGAGAGTCTGCAGCGCCACGGAGACCAAGATGAGCACACTGGTACCACCGATGCTTATATTGCTGGTGATAAACAGTTGGCCAATTATAGGCAGCAACGCCAGGAGGCCAAGGCTGAAGGCTCCAAAAAAGGTCAAACGATTGACGATTTTGCTCAAATACTTCTCTGTCTGTTCACCACCACGTACCCCCTCCATAAAACCACCTTGTTTATGCAGGTTCTCGGCTATCTCTTTAGAGTTAAAGGTAATACTGGTGTAAAAGAAGGTGAAAACAAAGACCAATAAGAAGTAAGTTACTGGGTAGATATAGGCTTGCCAACCCAAAGTCTGGAAGGTAGTTTGCGAGGGAGTCTGAAACCAAGTCGCCAGATGTTGACCAATATGCTGCCAGTGCGGGTCATGCATACCACCTAACAGCTGACCGGCAAAACTGGGTACACTCAAGAATGCCACCGCAAAGATAATCGGTACTACGCCGGCTGTGATCAATTTAACCGGCAAAATGGTGGTGATACCGCCGTAAGCTCGGTTACCCTGTACCCGTTTTGCGTAATTAACTGTGAGATTTCGCGCAGCCTCATTGAGCATCACCACCAGCCAGGTAACCACCAGCACCGATATGAGAATAAGGAAGCCATATAGTAAGGCCGACTTATCAATCGGCAGATTCATGCCAAAGATAGACCAATGGTCACCTGGCTTGATTATGGAACCTACCAGACTCGATATCTGTCCGGGCAAGCCGCTCACGATACCGACGGTAATCAATAACGATATACCGTTGCCAATTCCCTGTTCGGTCACCAGCTCACCCAGCCACATCAACAGCATTGATCCACCGGTCAAAGCAGCCACCATCAGGACCCACTGCATGATCGAGGCATGAGCAGTAATATCAATAGTGCCATTGACACGATGCGCAGCTTGGCTAATCAGATAAATTGAGCCGATTGATTGAATAATAGCTAGCGGTAGCGTCAATATCCGGGTATACTGGTTAATTTTCTTCTGGCCGAACTCTCCCTCTTTATGGAGGGCTTCAAGTTGCGGGATGGCCTTGGTAAGCAACTGCATAATAATCGAAGCATTAATATACGGCCCCAGACCGGCAATCATGATCGAGAAATTAGCCAAAGCGCCGCCGCTCAAGACATTTATGAAGCTTAGCAGTTGTGGCGTGTTATTGGAGTTAAAGAGATTGTGAAGAATCTGGTGAAGGGTTTGCGGATCACCTATCGGCACCGGGATGTGGGCCAAGATACGGAACACCAATAAAATCCCTAGTACAGCCAGAATGCGACCTCGCATATCCTTGTGCGTTAGCGACTTGGCAATAATCTTCCAGTTCATCTGCTCTTTTTATCCCTCATGTATTGGCTCTATTAAACCACAGCTAGCGTCACAGGCCAAGATCTGGCACTAGTAAGTGCCGAAGGTGTTCTCAAAAGTGAACAACTCAGCTGGGTAATTTGGCATCTTCCTCGCCAATAAGGTAGCCATCACTTTGGTGTGCCCAAAGTTTGGCGTAGATACCGTGCTTATCTGTTAGGAGTTGCCTATGGGTGCCGATTTGGCTGATCTGGCCATGATCTAGAACGATGATTCTATCTAAGCGCTGGATCGTGCTCAGACGGTGCGCGATAACGATAGCTGTACGCTCACGCATCAGTTCCCAGAGTGCTTTTTGAATGTATTGTTCGCTCTGGCTGTCAAGAGCACTTGTGGCCTCGTCTAGCACTAGTATCGGGGCATCCTTCAGCAAAGCCCGAGCAATCGCTACCCGTTGGCGTTGCCCGCCAGAAAGCTTAACTCCCCGTTCACCTACTTGCGCTTCATAGCCACCAGGTAAGTCCTTGACAAACTCATCTACATAGGCGGTCCTAGCCGCCCGCTCTATGGCTTGTGTCGATGCCTCAGGCCGTCCATAGGCGATATTCTCGCGAATTGAACGGTGAAACAGTAATGGCTCTTGTGGCACATAGGCGATGACAGTCCGTAGAGCGGCCTGGTTGACGGCACGTACATCCACCCCTCCCACACTAATACTACCGGCTGTCACTTCCATGAACCGTAATAATAGTTTCGTGATAGTTGTCTTGCCCCCGCCCGAATAGCCGACTAAACCGATTTTCTCGCCAGGCTTAATAACAAGCGAAAAATTACTCACCGCATCGGTGGCTTCGGCAGCTTCGGGATAATGGTAGGCTACACTATCGAATTGAATACCGTACGTCTTTTTATTAGGCAGGTGAACTGGCTGTGCCGGATCATCAATGCTGGTAGGTATCAGCATCGTGGCCACCGGCTGGTAGGCATCACCCATAAAAGCTTCGTAACGCTTAATAATCTCCCCCACTTCCAGCGTGGTGTTGATAACACGTATCATATATAGTTGGGCCAAAGCCACTATGGCAATCGAGATAGTGCCCTTTTGGTATAGCCAGG
>CAYTRU010000116.1:0-2508 GCA_964440265.1 uncultured Candidatus Saccharibacteria bacterium
GGCTTTGCCTGCGATGAAACACCGGAACTGATGCCACTGCCGATTGCCTTAGCCCACGCCTTGGTCCGCCGTATCGACGAAGCCCGGGAATCTAAAGATTTGCGCTGGTTGCGTCCTGACGGCAAAGCTCAAGTAACTGTTCGCTATGAAGGAGGCAGGCCCGTGGGTATCGAAAAATTGGTACTGGCCATGGCACACAATGAAGATGTCACTGCCGAGCAAGTACGAGCCGAAGCCATCCAAGCTATCGTTGTCCCCGTCCTGGAGCATTACCACTTCGCCGTACCGGCCGACGAAAATATTATTATCAATGGTACTGGCCTGTGGCACATCCCTGGGCCGGAAAGTGATGCTGGTCTGACTGGTCGTAAAATCGTGGTGGATACCTACGGTGGCTATGCCCGGGTCGGTGGTGGTGCTTTCAGTGGCAAAGACCCTAGCAAAGTCGACCGTTCCGGAGCCTATGCTGCCCGCTACATTGCCAAAAACATCGTGGCTGCAGGCTATGCTACCAAGTGCGAAGTTGGCTTAGCCTACGTTATCGGTCAGCCGCGCCCGCTGATGCAGACTATCGACTGCTTCGGTACGGCTACTATCAGCGACCAGGCTTTGCATGAATTTAAGGATAAACTGATCGATACTTCTGTAAAAGGCATCATCGAAACCCTCGATTTACGTCGACCAATTTACTCTCAGACTTCTGCCTATGGCCACTTCGGTAAAGCCGACTTGCCCTGGGAACAAATTAAGACTTTTGACTAAACAGTCTAGCTAGGGTTCTCTTATTCCCACTCGGTAGTAGCTGGTGGTTTATTCGTGAGATCCAGAAAAACCTGAGAAATACCCGAGACTTCGGCAAGAATGCGCTTGGTAATCTTAGCTAGGAATTCCGGCGGTAAATCGCGCTCGGGGAGCATGGCTTGGACAGTCATAAAGGTGCTAGTAGTAACAGGCCGGAGTACGATGGCACGCTCACCTGTTTTACCAAATGACAGGGGAATGAGGATGACGGGGAACTGTTTAATGATGCCGAGCACACCGGCAGCACGCATTTCTTCAAAGACGATGCGGTCCGCCTGACGCAGCTGAGTCCGAACGTCGCCTGTCAGGAGCGTTTTAGTCAGTGAGCGCGTAGCAAGTGGCTGCGGTCCGAGAGCATAAATGACCCGATTCACCGTATCGCGAAAGTGAGCTGGCAAATCAGCACCCAATCTAGCCAGGTTGCTAGCCCCTAAATTCCCGTGCTCAATAGCGGCTACCGACAGATGTGAACGCTCATCGCCACCTACCCCAACACTGCGAATTGGCAAAAGGTAAGCTTTCCCTTCCCCTAGCTGCTCATCTAGAAAGGCCTGGATGGCAGCTTCTTCCGGAAGCGGCTTTAGGCTAGTATCAGACTCGGCAGTTGCGATGATACGAATAGCCAGGCCCGGACCCGGAAATGGCTGGCGCTGTACCAGTACCTCTGGCAGGCCCAGTTGCCGCGCGAGCTCTCTGATTTCATCTTTGAATAAGTCATCGATCGGCTCGAGTAACAGGCCGGCAGCCTTCAGCTCCTGGACTTCCCGGACCTGGTTGTGGTGGGTCTTGATAGTCATAGTGTGACTATCACCAGTGCTGTGACCACTTTCGATACGATCAGCAGCGTTGGTACCTTGAAGCAGCAGAGCTTCTGTTAGTTCAAGCTTGGCAATCAGATGGTTTTGGACTTCGATAAAGGCTTTGCCGATAATTTTACGCTTCTCCTCTGGGTCAGTGACGGTTACTAGTGGGCCGTACGTCTTGCCTTTACTATCGACAGTCGCTCGTTCAAAGTCTGCTACGGCATCGACTTTTTTGACTGGTATCCCAGCTGCTTGCAAACTTTCGATTACCAGATCATCTTCATCACGCATGAAGCCGTTGTCGATATAGAAAGCATGTAGGCGATCGGCAGGGATGACTCCGCCCGCCAGACTAACAGTAACGCTAGAATCGACGCCCCCACTGACAAAGGCAATGATATGACGCTCACCAGCCTGTTCAGCAATTTGTTTTTGCTTAGCACTAATAAGTTCCTGCAGCTGCCTCTGCCGAAAGTTTTCATCGGGCTGCAGACCAGCAATTAATTCCAAGAAGTTTTTAAATAACTGATAGCCTTCTGGGGTATCGTCAAAGACCTCCGGGTGAAACTGAACGCCAAGCTTGTTGCCCTTCGCAATTGACGAATAAGCGATGGAGCCATCGCTTAAACTATGCGAGCCAAGGGTTACGAAATCATCAGGGATGGCTTTGACAAAATCTCCGTGCGTGAAAAGTCCCGTGAAAGCTTTTTTAATGCCAGTAAAAAGCGGGTGGGACGTATCAACTTGGGTAATCACTCGGCCATCTTCACGAATAGCATTTTTAGCTACCTCGCCGCCGTGCGCTACTACCATAGCTTGCATACCGAAACAGATACCGAGGAGGGGTAATGGACTATCCCAGATGTCAGCCACGGGCTGCGGCGCCGGGCCTTGAGAAGTGTTG
>CAYTRU010000117.1:0-2506 GCA_964440265.1 uncultured Candidatus Saccharibacteria bacterium
TGGAGATTTTCATATCGGTAATGACGATGGCGGCCTTGTCGTAGACAGCTTCCATGCGCGAAGTGTCAGTTACCATGTACGGACTGACGAAACCCCGGTCAAAGGTAAAGCCTTCGACCACCTCTGATTCCAGTAGCAGTCCCTGCCCCGCTTCGACAGTTACCACGCCGTCTTTGCCGACTTTGTCGATAACGTCGGCGATCAGGTTGCCAATTTCGGCATCACCCGCCGAGATAGTTGCCACTTCAGCCACCCGTGATTTCTTGCCCTGGATGTCTTCAGACAGCGTCGAAAGCTGCGCCATGACGTCCTGAGCAGCCGACTCCAAACCTTTGCGTAGCTGCATCGGGTTGTGCCCGGCAGCAATCAGCTTGTTGGCTTCATTCAAGATGTGATAAGTCAACACAGTAACCGTCGTGGTACCGTCGCCAGCCACGTCATTCATCTTAGAAGCCGCTTGTTTAATAAGTTCAGCGCCTACTTTGTAGCCAAGAGTCTCATCATCGACATCGGCCAGTTCCACGCCTTTGGCTACCGTCACACCATCATGGGTCACCGTTGGTGCGCCGTACGACTTGCTGATGACCACATTGCGACCCTTTGGTCCCATAGTGGTCTTTACTGCGTTATATAAAACTTCGGCACCGCCAAGCACTCGCTTGCGAGCGTCATCATCATAAAATACTTTCTTTGCCATGCAAAAATCCTCCTATTTAACCGTCGCGAGGACGTCTTCTTCTTTGACTAAAATAAACTCGTCACTGCCGACTTTCACTTCGGTGGTGCTATAGCTCTTATATACAATCCGATCCCCGACTTTCACTTGTTTGGCATTCGGGCCAGCGGCTACGACTTTCGCGGTCTTGGGCTTTTCCTGAGCCTTGTCAGGTAGGTATAACCCGCTCTTTGTTTTGGTCTCGGCTTCTTCTCCGACAGCGACGATATAATCGCCCAATGGTTGCAATGGTGCACTCATACGTTAAATCTCCCCGTTTGTTAGGTTGCCTAAGTCAATGTAGCAGCAGCTGTTCCCTCGCAACGAACACCTGCGTCTAGCACTCACTATACCCGAGTGCCAAAAATAGGTCAAGCGGCTGTCGCTAAATCTTCCCTGCGGTCGGGCATTGCATAGGAAACCCATAATCCGTAATGGTCAGAAAAAGGCGGCACATCACCTGCCTCGTCATAAACCAGGCCGGCAGCTACGGCTCGCGGTCCGTTTCTGCTCGCAATGGTGTCAACCGTATATCGTATCAGGCCTGAAGGGCTCTGCCGCTCTTCCGGTAAGCAGCCGACAATTTTCAGGCCGGAGGCTAGCGTCGTCAGCGCCTGAAATTGATGCGGCGTGGAATAACCACCAGCCAGTATTTCTTCTGCTGAAAGCGGCGTCGGATACGTGTGGTGTGGCTCGTGACCATAAACGGACTCGTAGGCCGAAACAAAACCTAAGGCCTTGAACAGCTTGACCGACGGAAAACCCGGTAGGGCGTTAAAATCGATGGTTGCCAACTGTGACACACCGGGATATTTGGCTTCTAAGCGTCGTGCTAATCTGGCAAGTTTGTACATCCGTCGGTATTCTTTAAGAGGTGATGACTCCATATGCGCATTAGCTAGTACTAGGTCGGCACCGTTGTCATCTTGCAATTCGACGATCTGTGCCCGCTTGCCCCGACCCTGATATCCCACCATCACATTACGTTCCACCGGTAAACGAGTTACGACCGCGACCACCTTCTCGGCTTCCTTGCCTGGATAAACCGGTGCCATCCACAGCCTATACTCCGGACCAAGCCGCTCGCACAACCCTTCCAGCGCCATGCGCCCCGGATCAAGCAGCACTTCCTGAATGGCAACAATATCTGGACGGACCTCCGGACGTCCCGGCATGGCGACGCAGGCATCCGCCATTAGCCCCAATCGCTCTTCTGCGTCCCCATTGCCTAGTGCAGCGTTGACAAATATAACTTCTGTAGCACTCCCCATAGTCGAGTGCTGATTTTCTAGACTGCTCCAACTGCGGCTGTACGTGTACGAACATCTTCTATGCGCTCTGCATCTACAAACAAATCAATCATTGCATGACATTCGTCATACGTTTGATGCGGGCCTACAAATTCACTCATCGCTTCGTCTCCCTAAAACTACAAAATTTAGTTTATAATACTCTTCTGCTCTAAATTATTACCACAAGTAGCGGCGTCTGTAAAGCCTTTTACGTATGCAGCATAGCCCGGGCAGTACCGATTTCGTCCCAAGGATTTTCACCGTTCGCGCGTTCGATGGTTTTTTCATGGCCTTTGCCGAGGAGCAGGACGGTGTCGCCGGCACGGGCTCGTTTCAGGGTAAAACTGATAGCTTCGGTGCGGTCGTGAACCAGAAATAGGTCCTTGTCCTGTACTTTGCCGACTTTGGTGGCACCAGCCGCGATTTCGTGCAAAATAGCCAAGCCATCCAGATCGCGGTCATCTTCCTCAGTCAAGATGACCTCATCGCAGTAGCGGCC